>JAISRV010000053.1 GCA_031273445.1 Candidatus Adiutrix sp.
AAATGCGATTTTTGCCTGGCGAGGGGCCTTTTAGCCGCCTCAACCAGTCGCTTCGCTCCGTCGCCCCTCTCCGGGGGCGACTTCTTTTTAAAAATATTCGCCTACACCTGATGATTGCCGGCTGTCAGCCCCTGAAATGGCGGGGCGTAACGAACGGAACAAATGAGCGATGAGATAAAAAATGGCGGGGCGTAACGAACGGAACAAATGAGCGATGAGACAAAATTTTCCTAGCGACCCGCCCCGGCCTTTCCTGTTTGGCCGACAGGGCCATTGACAAACCCGCGCCTTTTCGTCAAACTTGATAAGCTTAAAAAAGGGGCGGTCAGCCGCGAGCGCGAGGCTCCGGCGCATATAGCGCGATTTATGAATAGCTCGGAAATAATTTTGGTTTTCGCTTCCAATAACCAAGTGCTCAACGCTGAAGACCTGCTGGACGGACTGGAGCTTGATTTTAAGCTGATTCCCGTGCCCAAGGAAGTCAACCCCAATTGCGGGCTGGCCATCAGCTTTAAAAGCGAATTAAGGCCGGCGGTCATGGCCGCTCTGGCCGCGGCGGAGCTGAGGCCGGGCGCGGTTTATCTGCGCAACGGCGACGCTTTTCGCCTTTGCGGCTAGCGGCCTCTCCGCGGCCCTGCGGCTTTCATCATGGATTCATCGGAGAAACGACTATGACTAATGACGCCGCCATTGCGGCTGTGGCCACGGCGCCGGGTCCGGGGGCAGTGGGCATCGTGCGCCTTTCCGGCCCGCTGTCGCCCGCCATTCTCGCCCGCGTCTTCCGCCCGCGGGCCGCCGAAAAAATGAGGCCGCGCCGTCTGGTTTTAGGCCGCATCATCGAGCCCGGGCGCGGCGCGCTGGTGGACGAGGCGCTGGCCGTCTGGTTTCCGGCCCCGCATTCCTTCACCGGGGAGGACTGCGTGGAAATACAGGGCCACGGCGGGGCGGCGGCGCAGTTGATTCTGGAGGCCGTGCTCGCGGCCGGGGCGGTCATGGCCGCGCCGGGCGAGTTCACCAGGCGGGCTTTTCTGAACGGCCGGATGGATTTGAGCCAGGCCGAGGCCGTGGCCGAGCTCATTGCCGCGCGCGGCCGGGCCGAAGCCAAACTGGCCGCCGGGCGCCTGGCGGGCGGGCTGCGCGACCGACTCGCGCCGGCGCGCGAAGCTATTTTGTCGGCTCTGGCGGAACTGGAGGCGGCCATTGATTTCAGCGACGAACTCGGCGAGGTCGATCTGGACGGGCTGCGGAGAAAGGTCGAGGCCGGGGCGGCCAGGCCCATAGAGGCTCTTCTAGCCGACGGGCGTTCCGGACGCCTCTTCCGCGACGGCTTGAAGCTGGCTCTGGCCGGCTCGCCCAACGTCGGCAAATCCAGCCTGTTCAACGCGCTGACCGGCGGCGACCGGGCCATGGTCTCGGAGATTCCCGGCACGACCCGCGACTATCTTACGGCCGAAGCGGCCTGGGCGGGCCTGGCCGTGGAGCTTTACGACACCGCGGGGCTGTCGGAGGCGCCCAGGGACGAACTGGAGGCCGACGGGCAGGAGCGCGCCCGGGCCCGGATAGCCGAAGCCGATATCGTCCTGTGGGTGCTTGACGCCAGCCGCCGGGCTTATGACGGCGGCGGGCTGTTCCCCAACCCGGAGCTGGCCCTGAAAGAGCGGACCGTCGTGGTCTGGAACAAGGTCGATCTGGCGCCCGCGCCCGCGCCGGGAGAAGAGGGCTACGCCCAGACGGCCGTGTCGGCCAAAACCGGGGCCGGGCTGAAGGAACTGAAAGAGCTTATCCTGCGCCTGGCGCTGGGGCACGCTGATTTCGCGCCTCCGCAGATCGTGCCCAACGCCAGGCAGTTTGAAGCGCTGGCCGCGGCCGGCGGCCGTCTCGGCGATTTTTTTCAGGCGGCCTCCTCCGGGCAGCCGCCGGATATCTGCGCCCTTGAACTGAAAGCCGCCCTCGACGCCCTGGAGGTCATTTGCGGCCGAACCACGCCGGAGGACGTTCTGGATAAAATTTTCAGCCGCTTCTGCCTGGGCAAGTAAAGTGGACACGCTGTTTCTGCATGTCTGCTGCGGCCCCTGCGCCGCCTATCCGCTGGAGCGGCTGCTGGCCGAAAGCGGCCGCAAGCTGGAACTGTGGTTCTACAATCCCAACATTCATCCGCAAAGCGAATTCGCACGCCGCCGCGACAGCTTCGCCTTTCTGGCCGCCGTCCACGGTCTCCAGGCGGATTTTTCCGCGCCTTACGAGCCGGCCGTATTTCTGGCCGAGTTCGCGCAGCGGCCTTCGCCGCCGGAGCGTTGCCGGCGCTGCTACGCCCTGCGCCTGGGCCGGGCCGCCGAAGAAGCCGCGGCGCGCGGGCGCCGCGCTTTCGCCACGACTCTGGCTTTCAGCCGGCGCCAGAAGCACGAACTGCTCATCGAGGAAGGGCTCAAAGCCGCGGCAGCCCACGGCCTGGACTTTTATTACGAAGACTGGCGGCCCGGCTGGCGGCGCGGGCACGAAATCGCCCGCGGCCTGGGGCTGTATCGCCAGAATTACTGCGGCTGCGTCTACAGCGAGCTGGAACGCTGAAATATGTTTATCCGGCGGGTTAAAATTTCAGCCGCGCAGATGGCCCTCGCCGACGACGACGAACTTGGCGGAGGTCATTTCACGCAGGCCCATGGGCCCGTAAGCGTGCAGCTTGGTGGTGCTGATGCCGATTTCCGCGCCGAGCCCCAGGGCCCCGCCGTCGTTCAGGCGCGATGAGGCGTTGACCATGACGCAGCCGGCGTCGACGGCTTTGAGGAAGAGTTCCGCTCTGTCCCGGTCGCGCGTGGCGATGACCTCCGTGTGGTTGGAGCCGTAGGCGGCGATGTGGGCCAGGGCGGCCTCGAAATCCCGCACGACTTTCACGGCCAGGGTGAGATTCAGAAATTCGCGGCCGAAGTCCCCTTCTTCGGCCGGGACGGCCGTGGGCATAAAGGGCAGAGCCTCCGGGTCGGCTTTGAAGACCACGTTCAGGGCGCCGAGCCGGTCATGGGCCAAAGGCAGAAAGGCGGCCGCTTCGTCGCGGTGGACCAAAAGCGTCTCCAGGCTGTTGCAGGTGGAGGGGCGCTGGGTTTTGCCGTTGACCAGAAGGGCCAGGGCCTGATGATGATCGGCCCCCTGATCCACATAAAGATGGCAGACGCCTTTGTAATGCTTCAAAACCGGAATGCGGCTGTTTTCGCTGACGAAGCGGATCAGGCCTTCGCCGCCGCGCGGGATGACTAGGTCGATGGTTTCGCTCAGGCTCAGGAGTTCGCGCAAATCTTCCCGGCTCAGGGTCGGGAGAATGGTGACGGCCGCGGCGGGCAGGCCCGTTTTTTCGAAGGCGGCGGCGAAGACTTGCTGGAGGGCGGCGGCCGTGTCGGCCATTTCCCGGCCGCATTTGACGATAAGCCCGTTGCCGCTTTTTATGGCCAGGGCGCCGGCTTCCGCCAGAGCGCCGGGCCGGGCTTCGCAGATGAAGGCGATCAGCCCCAGGGGAATGCGCCGGCGGGCGACCTTGAGCCCGGTGGGCAGCACCCGTTCATCCTCCAGCCGGCCGATGGGGTCGTCGAGCTCCATGACCGCGGCCACGGCCCCGGCCAGTTCCTCAAGCCTGGCTTCGTCCAGACGCAGACGGTCCAGCATATGGGGCGACAGGCCTTCGGCCCGCGCCGATTCGGCGTCGCGCCCGTTGGCGGCCAGTATGGCCGCCGCCGAGGCCCTGAGGCCGTCACGCAGGGCGGCCAGGGTTTTGTTTTTCGCGGAGGCCTCGGCCAGGGCCAGGCCTCTGGCCGCGCGAGCCGCCTCCTTAGCTTTGTTGGAAATATCGGACATTTTCGGCCCCTTCGTAATCAGCTCCGCTACACCCAGATGATCTGCGGCCAGATGGTCGGGCGGCGGCTGATGGAATGACGGAAGAGCTGGCGCATTTCTTTTTGAAGAAGGCCCGTCAGTTGTTCTTCGTCCGGCGGCGATTCCGGCCAGGCCCCGCAGAACCTGAGGCTGCGCCATTCGTTGACCACGCGTTCGGCCGCCGCCGCCGCTTCCAGGGTCAGGTCGATGTCGTTTTCGTAATGAACGCCGGATATGGCCACCCGCGGGGGGGCCAGAAGTTCGGCTCCGTCGGCGGAGATGACCACGGTCACCACCACCAGGCCGCCGTCGGCCAGGCGCAGGCGGCTGCGCAGCACCGGGTCTTCCGGTTCTCCGAGGCGATTGCCGTCCACCAGCTTGCGGCCGGTGGGCGCCGGTTCTCCGAGGCGGGCGCCGTTTTCGTCCAGAATCAGGCGACTGCCGTTTTCCAGAATCCAGATGTGGTCCCGTTTCCAGCCTATGGCCCCGGCCAGTTCGCCGTGCCTGACCAGTTGGCGCGTCTCGCCGTGGATAGGCACGACAAAGCGGGGGCGGGTGAGGTTCAGCATCATCTTCAGCTCTTCCGCCAGGCCGTGGCCGGAGGCGTGTACGTTTACGGCGCGGCCGTCGACCACCCGGGCGCCCTGGCGGTAGAAGAGGTCGATAAGGCGGGTGATGGCTTTTTCGTTCCCGGGGATGAAGCGGGCGGAAATGATGATGGTGTCGCCGGCCTGGATTTTTATCTGCCGGTGGTCGCCGCCGGCCATGCGGGCCAGGGCGCTCATAGGTTCGCCCTGGCTGCCTGTGGCCACGATGGCCAGCTCATGGTCGGGCAAGGCCGCGGCTTCGGCCAGGCTGACCTGGTCTTCGTCGGCGATGTCAAGATAGCCGAGGCTCTTGGCCAGTTTGACGATATTGACCATGCCGCGGCCGTCGAAGAGGATTTTGCGGCCCGCGCTTTTGGCCGCCCCGGCCGCCTGGCGGATGCGGGCCAGGCTGGAGGCGAAGCAGGCCAGAATGACGCGGCCGGGCGACTCGCGGAAAATGCGTTTCAGGGTCTGGCCGACCTCGACTTCGCTGACGCCGTAGCCGGGGACGTCGGCGTTGGTGGAGTCGGACAAGAGCGCCAGAACGCCGCGCTCGCCGTATTCGGCGAATTTGTAGAGGTCGAGGCGCTCTTCTGAACTGCCCTGGTCGATTTTGAAATCACCGGTGTGAATGACGGCCCCCAGGGGGGTATTCAGGGCCACGGCCACGCCGTCGGGAATGCTGTGGTTGACGCGGATGAATTCGAGGTCGAAGGGGCCGTTCCGCAGCTTCTGGCGCGGCGAAATCTCAATGGCCTCAAGGCCGGCGGCGCGGGCTTGCTTCAGTTTCTCCCCGGCCAGGGCCAGGGTCAGGCGCGTGCCGTAAATGGGCACGTTAAAGCCCGTCAGCTCCCGCATCAAAAAACCGGCCGCGCCGATATGGTCCTCATGCCCGTGGGTCAGGATGACCCCGCTGATTTTATCGGCCCGCTCCGTCAGCCAGGAAAAGTCGGGGATGACCAGGTCCACCCCGGGCATGGCCTCGTCGGGAAACATCAGCCCGGCGTCGATGACCATAATGTGGCCGTCGTATTCGACGGCCAGGCAGTTGAGCCCGATTTCGCCCACTCCGCCGAGGGGCACGATATGCAGTTCGCCGGGCATTGACTTTATTCGTTTTTGGTCGGCGATTTAAATTGCGGGTCGGCCCGATAGGGCCGACGGAGCGGAGAGACTGGTTGATAAGCCGTCCAGACGCCCGCCAAGCAAAAATCGCATTTTTTGCTTGGCTGAAGCCAGCCCCGACAAGCCGACAAGCCAAAATTAGAATTGACCATAATGCGGCCGTCGTATTCGACGGCCAGGCAGTTGAGCCCGATTTCGCCCACTCCGCCGAGGGGCACGATATGCAGTTCGCCGGGCATTATTCTTCGTCGGTTTTCAGCACGGCGATGAAGGCGCTCTGGGGCACCTCGATCTGGCCGACCATTTTCATGCGTTTTTTGCCCTTTTTCTGTTTTTCCAATAATTTGCGTTTACGGGAAATATCGCCGCCGTAACATTTGGCGGTGACGTCCTTGCGGTAGGCGCTGATGGTGGAGCGGGCGATGATCTGGCCGCCGACGGCGCCCTGAATGGCGATTTTGAACTGCTGGCGGGGCAGCTCGTCCTTGAGGCGTTCGCACATGTTCAGGGCTCTCTGGCGGGCCCGGTCGCGATGCACGATCACCGAGAGGGCGTCCACCTTCTCCCCGTTCAGGAGGATATCCACCTTGACCAGGTCGTTGACGCGATAGTCCATCAGGGCGTAGTCGAAACTGCCGTAGCCCTGGGTGACCGATTTGAGCCGGTCGTAAAAATCATAGACCACTTCGGCCAGGGGCAGTTCGAAGGTCATCTCCACCCGGCCGGGGGAGGGGTAATTCAGCTGCGAGTTTTCGCCCCGGCGTTCCAGACCCAGCTTCATGACGGCGCCGATGTGGCGTTCCGGGGCCATGACGGAGGCCTTGATGTAGGGCTCGTAGGCCTTGTCTATCTGCATGGGGTCGGGGTAGTCCTGGGGGTTGTCGATCATCAGTTCCGCGCCGCTTTTCAGCCTGAATTTATACTGCACGGAAGGCGCGGTCATGATGATGGACTGGTCGAACTCCCTTTCCAGGCGTTCCTGGACGATCTCAAGGTGCAGAAGGCCCAGGAAGCCGCAGCGGAAGCCCAGGCCCAGGGCGGCGGAACTGTCTTTCTGATAAATCAGGGCCGCGTCGTTGAGTTTGTATTTTTCCAAAGCCTCGGCCAGCGAAAGATAGTCGTCGGCGGCCACCGGGTAGATCGAGGAGAAGACCACCGGCAGAACTTCCTTGAAGCCGGCCAGGGCTTCGGCCGCCGGATTTTCGGCCAGGGTCGCCGTGTCGCCGATGGCCACGTCCGAGACGGTCTTGAGGCCGGCGATGATGTAGCCGACCATCCCGGCGGACAGTTCTTTCGCCGGTTCGCGCGTCAGGCGGAACAGGCCCACTTCCTCCACGCGGTGTTCGGCGCCGTTGGACATGAATCTGATGGCCTCGCCGGCTCTAAGGCGGCCGTCGAAGAGGCGCACGGCCACGACAGTGCCTCGGAAGGGGTCGTAGTGGGCGTCAAAGATAAGCGCCTTCAGCGGCGCCTCCGGGTCGCCCGCCGGGGCGGGTATTTTATTCACAATGGCTTTGAGCACGTCGGGCAGGCCCGCGCCGGTCTTGGCCGAACACAGCACCGCCTCTTCGGCGTCCAGCCCCAGATCCCGTTCGATCTGCTCTTTGGTCATATCCACGTCGGCGGCCGGCAAATCTATTTTGTTTATGACGGGCACGATCAGGAGGTCGTGCTCCATGGCCGCGTAAAGATTGGCCAAGGTCTGCGCTTCCACCCCCTGGGCGGCGTCCACCAGGAGCAGCACGCCTTCGCAGGAGGCCAGGGCTCTGGAGACTTCATAGGAAAAGTCCACATGGCCGGGCGTGTCGATAAGGTTGAATTCATACTCGCGGCCGTCCGGCGCGGTGTAGGGGAGGGTCACGGCGCTGGATTTGATGGTGATGCCGCGCTCTCGTTCCAGGTCCATGCTGTCCAGAATCTGGTTGCGGAACTGGCGTTCATCCACCAGCCCGACTTCCTGAATCAGGCGGTCGGCCAGAGTCGATTTGCCGTGGTCGATATGGGCCACGATGGAAAAATTACGAATATTTTTCAAAATTTTTACTTTCCGTTTTTGCCGATTTTGCCGAGAGCGGGTCAGGCTTTCACCCGGCGAATGCGCGCGCCCAGGGCGCGGAGCTTTTCGTCCAGGCGGTCGTAGCCGCGGTCGAGGTGATAGACGCGGGATATTTCGCTTTGTCCGCGCGCCGCCAGGGCGGCCAGAATGAGGCTGGCCGAAGCCCGCAGATCGGTGGCCATCATGGGCGCGCCGGAAAGGCGGCGCACGCCCTTGACCAGGGCGGCGCGGCCTTCCAGAGTTATGTCGGCCCCGAGGCGCCTTAATTCGCTTACGTGCATGAAACGGTTTTCGAAAATGGTTTCGGTGATGCGGGAGATTTTGTCGCCTATGGCCATCAGGGCCATGAACTGGGCCTGCATGTCGGTGGGAAAGCCGGGGTGCGGCCTGGTGACGACGTCGGCGGAAACGATGCCCCCACCGGCGGAAATACGCACGGCGTCGCCCGCCGCGGTAAGTTTGACGCCGGCTTCGCGCATTTTGCCGTAGACGGCTTCCAGCGCCTCATGGGGGGCGTCCGTTATTGTGACGTCGCCGCCGGAGATGGCCGCCGCGACCATCAGGGTGCCGGCTTCAATGCGGTCCGGCATGACGCGGCAGGCGGCCGGCTTCAGGGAATCAACGCCGTCTATGGTCAGAACGTCGGTCCCCGCTCCGGAAATTTTTGCGCCCATGGCCGTCATGGCCGCGGCGGTGTCCGCCACTTCCGGTTCCCTGGCCGCGCCTGTAATGACGGTGCGGCCGCGGGCCAGGGCCGCGGCCATCATCAGGTTTTCCGTGCCCGTGACCGTGACGGCGTCGAAATGGACATGCGCGCCGCGCAGCCCGCCTTCAGGCGCGCGGGCCACCACATAGCCGCCTTCCAGGTCTATGGCCGCGCCCATGGCCGCCAGGGCCTTGAGATGCATGTCTATAGGCCGGGCGCCGATGGCGCAGCCGCCCGGCAGCGACACCCGCGCCCGGCCGTGACGGGCCAATAAAGGCCCCAGCACCAGGGCGGAGGCCCGCATGGTCTTGACCAGTTCATAGGGCGCTTCAGGGGCGCGCAGGGCGGAAAGGTCCAGCTCCGCCGACCCGCCGCCTATTTCCGCCCGGCCGCCCATGTGCCGCAACAGGGCGGCCATGGTGGCCAGGTCGCGCAGATCGGGCACGTTTTCCAGGCGCAGCGGCCCGTCGCAGAGAATGGCCGTGGCCAGAAGCGGCAGAGCCGCGTTCTTGGCCCCGCTGATTTTTACCTCGCCCCTGAGGGGCTGAAGTCCTTCGATCAGGATTTTATCCATTTTCGTCCAGATTAATTTACGGGCGGCCCGTTTTCAGGCGCGGCCCGGCGGCCGACGAGGTTTTTTAAAGGGGCGCTATAATTCGGAGCGCCGGAGGCGCGAGTGCTCGATATAGGCGTAGGCGGAGTGGTTGTGGATGGATTCGAAATTTTCCGCGGCTATGGAGAACCAGGTGAAGGCGTCGTCGGCCAGAAGCTTGACCGCCACTTCCCGCACCACGTCTTCCACGAACATGGGGTTTTCATAGGCGGTTTCGGTCACGTATTTTTCGTCCGCGCGTTTAAGAAGGGAAAACACTTCCGACGAGCATGAAGTCTCCACCAGCCTGATGAGGTCTTCCATCCAGAAGAATTTGTTATAGCGAACCGTCACGTTGACCACCCCGCGCTGATTGTGGGCGCCGAAACGGCTGATCTCCTTGGAGCAGGGGCACAGCGTGGTGATCGGCACCGAAACGCCCACCGTCAGGTCGGGCCCGGCGCCGTCCTGCTCGCCGGTCAGGGTGCAGTTGTATTCCATGAGACTGACCGCCCCGGAGACGGGCGCCGTCTTTTCGATGAAATACGGGAAACTGAGCTCCAGATGGGCCATGGCCGCGTTCAGGCGCGATTTCATATCCGAAAGTATGGCCGGGATGGCCTGGGGCGAAATGCTGTCGCGATGGGTGGCCAGAACTTCAAGGAAGCGGGACATGTGGGTGCCCTTGTAGTGATGGGGCAGATCCACATACATGTTCACCGAAGCCACGGTGCGCTGGGCTTCCTTGGTCTTGTCCCTGACCGTGATGGGGCAGCGGATGTCTTTGACTCCGACTTTGTCGATCTTGATGCGCCGGGTGTCCGGCCGGTTTTGCACATCTTCCATGGAGAGTTCGGAACACGGCGCGTCGGATTTTTTGTTCATGCATTTACCATGGGCGGCGTTCGCTGTTTAATAAAATGATAAGCGGCCCTCCGGCCCCCAAATCCAGGTTCAGCAGTATTGTACAGGCCTGAGCGGGCTTTGTCAAACCGGCGCGAAAGCGTGGACTGACTAGTATTTATTTATATTATCAATATATTAAGCTGGATTAGGGCCGGCGGACCGTGGCCCGGTCAGAGGCCGTATTCCTGTATTTTGGTGATCAGGGCCCGGCGGGAAAGACCCAGGGCGAGGGCGGCGTGGGTGTGGTTGCCTCCGTGGCGGGCCAGAACGCGTTCGATGATGCTGCGCTCGGCGGCCTGGGTCACTTTTTTAAGCGTGTCTTTGAAATCGACGGCCTCTTCCGGAATGCGCACCGCGATGTCGCCGTCGTT
>JAISRV010000056.1 GCA_031273445.1 Candidatus Adiutrix sp.
ATGAAGCTGCCCGGCATCGTCACCAATGTCGCCGCCTTCGGCGCTTTCGTGGACGTGGGCGTTCATCAGGACGGGCTGGTGCACATCAGCGAACTGGCCGACGGCTTCGTGCGCGAGGCCTCCGCGGTGGTCAAGGTGCATCAGCCGGTTATGGTCACCGTTCTGGAAGTTGATCTGCCCCGCCGTCGCCTGGCTTTGAGCATGAGGTCCAACCCCGGCGAAGGCGGCCGCCGGAACGTCCCGGCTGAAGGCGGGGCAAAAAAACGCCCTGCGGGCGGGCGCGGCGACGACAGGCGCGGGGCCGGGCCCGCCGCCCAGCCCTTTAACAACCCTTTCGCGGCTCTGAAAAAATAAGGCCGTGAAGGCCAGATTATTAACCCGGCAACTTTAGAAGTCGCTTCCCGGTCGCTGAAGTCTAGTGATTTCAGGCTTTGCTGAAATCACGGGTACGACTTATTTAATTGCCGGAGTAATAAAGCACTGGTTCCCGGACCCGGAGGAAAAGGATTATGACGGACAATCCCGCCGCTTACAAATATCTGGACCTTATCACCGGACTTTTCGCCACTTTTCTGATCGTCTCCAACTTCGCCTCCACCCGCATCATAGATTTCGCCTGGGGCCTGAGTTTCGACGCGGGCACGCTCATGTTTCCGCTGACTTACATCTTCAACGACCTCTTGACGGAAGTCTACGGCTATCGCCGCAGCCGCCGCGTCATCTGGATCGGCTTTCTGGCCCTGACCATTTCGGCCGTTTCCATGGTTCTGGTCGGTCTTTTCCCGCCGGCCGAGGGCTGGGAGGGCGACGCCGCCTGGCATATGGTCATGGGGCTGACCCCGCGCATCGTTCTGGCCAGCCTGGCGGCCTATTTCATCGGCGAGTTCATCAATTCATATGTTCTGGCCCGGATGAAAGTGCGCCTGGAAGGCCGTTTCCTGGCTTTCCGCCTTATCGGCTCCACAGCCGCGGGCCAGGTTTTCGACACCCTGGTCTTCGCCGCCATCGCGTTCATCGGCGTTTTCAGCTGGGATTTGTGGCTGACCCTGGTCGTCTCCAACTACATTTTCAAAGTGGGCGTCGAGGCGCTTCTGTTGCCGGCGACCATGGCGGTTGTGCGGCGCATAAAGCGGGCCGAGGGCGCGGACGTCTATGACCGTGAAACGCGTTTTTCGCCGTTTCGCCTGGCTTGAAAGAATGACCGTCGATTCCGAACTCAAGCGCCTGGCCGTCCGCTTCAAAGGCGCCTGGCTGAGGCGCCTGCAGAAGGCCTATGGCGATCGTTTGTGGTCGCATGGTCTGAACGTGCCGCGGGCGACGCTGGAACTGGCGCGCGGCGGCGGCTTCTGGGGGCGCTGGGTGGAGAGCGGGCGGCTCATTCAGATCAGCGAAGAGCTGATTCTGAACCATCCCTGGGCGGCGGTTTTGGGCATTCTGGGGCATGAAGTGGCCCATCAGTTGGCGACCGATCTGGGCGGCGGCGCCCCCGGCGAGACGGCCCATGGCCGGGTCTTTCAAAGCATGGCCGCCCGCCTTGGGCTGGACGCGTTTTACCGGCGGGCCGCGGTGGAAATCATGGGCGACTGTCCCCGACCCTGGCCGGAGCCCGAGGCCGGGGGGCCGGTCGACGAAGGCGCCAGGGCGCTGGAGAAGGTGCGGAAGCTTCTGGCCCTCTCCGCCTCTCCCGTGGCGGCTGAAGCCCAGGCGGCCATGAACGCGGCGGCCCGCCTTATGGCCCGGCACAACCTCGACGTTCTCGGCCGGGACCTCTCCGAAGCGGGCGAAGTCTATGAACGGCGGATCATAGAACTGAAGGTCGGCCGAATTCAGGCCCGCCTGGCGGCCATTACTGTGATTTTGAACCGCCATTTTTTCGTGGAAACCATTTTCGTTCCCGGCTACAACGCCCTCGCCGACGTTGAGGAGAAAAATCTGGAACTTTTGGGCCGGCCGGAAAATACGCGGCTGGCTGAACATGTTTTCCATTTTTTGCTGGAGCGCACCGAAAGCCTGTGGCAGGAGCATCGGCGCAATAGCCGCGTTGGTGGGGGGCTGGTGGCCCGCAACTCCTTCATCAGCGGCCTTTTGCACGGGTTTGACCAGAAATTGACGGAGGCTGCGGCTGAAAGCGCGGCGACTTTGGGGCTGAAAGAGGCGGGCGGTTTTTCGGCTCTGGTTTTAAGCCGCGACCAGGGTTTGAAGGATTTTGTTCGCCGCCGCCACCCGCGTTTGAAATTCGTGCGCGCCGGCGGGCGTTACTATTGCCCCGACAGCGAAAAGGCCGGGCGGCAGGCCGGGCGAGCCCTTAATTTCACCCGCCCGCTGGAGGCGTCGGCCGGGGCGAAAGCTTCAGCCGACGACGAGCCGCGGCTGCTTCGCTGAAAAGCCGCGCTCGCCAAGCTCCCCAGGCCAAATGAAAAGGTCGGCCCGATAGGGTCGACGGAGCGAAACAACTGTATGAGCGACGTTGCCGCCAGCAATCCCGAAGCTTACCGCATCGCCCGCCGCAAGATGGTCGAGGCCCAGCTGAAGGCGCGCGGCATAAACGAGCCGCGCCTCCTTGAGGCCATGGGCCGCGTGCCCCGCCATTTTTTTGTGGACGAAGCCCTGGCCGCCCAGTCCTACAGCGATTCGCCCTTGCCCATCGGCTATGGTCAGACCATTTCACAGCCCTATATCGTGGCCTTCATGATTGAGGCCCTGGCCCTGGCCGCCGCCGACAGGGTTCTGGAGATAGGCTCCGGCTCCGGCTATCAGACCGCTATCTTGGCCGCGCTGTCCGGCGAGGTCTTCGCCGTGGAGCGGCTGAAGCCTATTTTTCTCAAAGGGCGGGCCAATTTAGAAAAACTCGGCTTGTCCAATATTCGCCTCAAGCTGGACGACGGCACGCTCGGCTGGCCGGAGATGGCCCCCTACGACGTCATCATTGTGGCCGCGGGCGGGCCGAAGGCGCCGCCGCCTTTGATTGAACAACTGGCCCCGGGCGGCCGCCTCATTGTTCCGGTCGGCCCCAGCGCCGATAAGCAGCAGTTGCTTTTCCTGCGCAAGGACAGCCAAGGCGGCCTGAGCCGCAGTCTGTTGGGGGGCTGCCGTTTCGTGAACCTGGTCGGCCGTCACGGCTGGTAGGGCGCCTCGGCGGACTGCGCGGCTATTCCGTCTTCAAATCCGTAGAGGCTTGGTCGCGGGCGGCTTCCGGCCGGGGCCTTGCCCCGCGCTGCCGCGCCCCGGCTTTGAGAGAAGCGCGGGGCGAACAGTCGCTGCGGATCGGATGCGGAGCATCCGGGGTCCAGGGCTTTGCCCTGGTTTGACAAGCCGCGATGATTTGATTTATATAATATATAGG
>JAISRV010000079.1 GCA_031273445.1 Candidatus Adiutrix sp.
ATCGCGGAACTGCCGAAGGAGGCCATCAGCAACAGGTGTTCGGTCTGTGGAAAAAAATACCAGGTCAGGCCGCCTATGACTGAAAGACTGATAAAGCAGCCGAATACGGCAATGGCCGCAGGCCTGACGCGTCGCCAGTCAAACAGCGGCGCCGGGACGGGCTTCGCTGGCGGCCCGGGTTTTCCCGGCGAGGCGGCGCGGCCGTATTCAACCTCGCGCCTGCCAAAATTTTTTTTGCCGACCATAATTCACTTCTTTAAAAAAAGATGGAAGCCTAAACAAACGACCGCTAAAACAAACCCAAGCGTCGCATCTTGGATATCGCGACAGGAAAGTCACTTGCTGCAAAAAGAAACCACGGCTTCACTCGCGGCCGGGAGACATTTTTTAGTCAAGGCGCCCAGATAAGCCTTAGGCCAGGCCTCAATGAATTCCGTAGCTCCGGCCGCAATCAGGCTTGCGACGGTTTTTGTCCAAAGCACTGGAGATATGATCTGCTTAAGGAGATTTTCCTTGATTTCCGCCGCGCTTTGCACCGGCGTTCCAAGGCTGTTGGGAACCACAGGGCAGATGGGTTCACGAAAATCGATTTTGCCCAATTCTTCCGCAAAACATGCGGCGGCGTCAGCCATGAGCGCGCTGTGAAAGGCGCCGGATACTGGCAGAGCGATTGCCCGGCCTGATTTCATTTTGATGAATTTTCCGGCGGCGGACACAGCCCGGCTATCGCCGGAAATGACCGTCTGTTCCGGAGTATTGAAATTGGCCGTAACCACCAGACCTTCGTTTCTGGCCAGTTCGCAAATTCCTTCCAATGCTTCGACGGAAAGACCGATTACGGCCATCATGGCGCCAGGATGTTTTTCCGCGTTTTCATTCATCAGCGCGGCGCGCTTCGTCACCAGACGCAAAGCCGTCTCTTCATCCAATACTCCGGCCGCGCACAATGCGCCGAATTCGCCCAGGGAATGCCCAGCCGCATAGTCAGGTTCGGCCTCTTCTTTCATCAGCCGCAAGGCGGCCAAGCTGACGGCCAACACCGCCGGCTGCAGGTTGACCGTCTTGGAGAGGTCTTCCATCGGGCCTTCAAAGCAAAGCTTGGAAATGGGTCGGCCCGAGACGTCGTCGGCCATTTGAAAAATTTCTTTGATAGACGGCGATCTTTCGGTCCAGGCCCGACCTTGCCCTATAAATTGTCCGCCCTGACCAGGAAACAGAAAAACTTTCTTTGACATTTTCACCTCTTTAAAAAAACTAATCAGAGCACAGCCGCGCCGGCGACTTGGGCTAGAAGTCCCCCGGCTTTCAGCAGACCGGCCTGACGTTCGGAAACATCGAGTTTAACTTGCAATAAGGCGCCGCTGGACAAATTTTTCACCGACAGCATTTGCCCGCCAAAAAGCGCGTCCAGACCTTCCAGCGCCAATCTGTCGCCCCGGGCAATGCCCGCGCGGTCGGACTGGGAAGTAAATTCCAGAGGCAATATGCCGAAGTTGCAGAGGTTGGCCTTGTGGATACGGGCGAAACTTTCGGCGATAACGGCTCTGAGGCCAAGATAGCGAGGAGCGAGGGCCGCGTGTTCACGGCTTGAACCTTGGCCGTAGTTTTTGCCGCCGATGATGAAGCCGGCCCCGGCTTTCTGCTGCCGCAGATGATATTCCTGATCAATATTGGAAAAAATATGCTTTGATATGGCCGGTATATTGGCCCGCAAGGCCAGGATATGAGCACCGGCCGGCAGAATGTCGTCCGTGGTCACGTTGTCGCCCAAGGTCAACATGACTTCGCCTTCCAGTTCTTTGTCCAGCCCGGTGAAGCGGGGCAGGGGCGCGATGTTGGGACCGCGGACGATTTCGACCGAAGCCGCTTCGCTTTCAGAAGCTGGAGGCACGATGAGAGAATCGTCGATGACGAATTTATTCGGCCTGGAGACGGCGATGGCTTCGCCGAAAACGCGCGGATCGGTTAAAAGGCCGGACAGAGCCGAAACCGCCGCTGTTTCGGGACTGACCAGATAGAGATCGGCGTTGGCCGTGCCGCTACGGCCTGGAAAATTGCGATTGGATGTTCGCAGGGACAGGCCTTTGTTCTTCGGGGCCTGCCCGACGCCGTTGCAGAAACCGCAGGCCACCTCCATAATGCGGGCGCCGGCCGCAATGAGGTCGGCCAGAGCGCCGCGGTCAGCCAATTCCTGAAAAACCTGACGTGAACCCGGAGCAATGATAAGACTCAGATGCGCCGGTATTTTGCGGCCTTTCAAAATCGCCGCCACGGTCATCAGGTCTTCAAAGGAAGAGTTGGTGCATGAACCGATGGCCACCTGATCAACCCGGAGGCCGGCCAGTTCGGTCACCGGGCGCACGTTGTCAGGCGAGTGAGGCGCGGCGGCCAGCGGCTCTATGGACGAAAGGTCAAGGCAAAGCTCATCGTCATATTCAGCGCCAGGGTCGGCGGCCAAGGGGACGTAATCAGCTTCCCGGCCCTGGCGTTTGAAAAAATCCAGGGTGGCTTCGTCGGAAGGGAACAAGGCGGTGACGGCTCCGGTTTCAATGCTCATATTCGCTATGGTGGCCCTCTCGGTCACCGACAGAGCGGCCGCGCCGGGTCCGGCGAATTCAAGAATCTGACCGCGCCCGCCGGAAACGGTGAGGCGGCGCAGAATTTCCAGAGCCACATCCTTGGCCCGGCTCCAAGGCTTGAGGCGGCCAGTCAGTTCAATTCTGCGCACTGCCGGCATGGGCAGGTAAAAAGGCCGGCCGCCCATGGCCACGGCCACGTCCAGGCCGCCCGCGCCAATGGCTAATTGTCCCACGGCCCCGCCTGTGGTCGTATGGCTGTCGGCGCCCAACAGAGTCTGTCCGGGCACGGAAAATCGTTCCAGATTGACCTGATGGCAAATGCCGCCGCCGATTTTAGAATAGAAGAGACCGAATTTTTTAGCCGCGGAAGCCAGGAAGGCGTGGTCGTCGGCGTTTTCATAACCGATCTGAAGGATGTTGTGGTCGGTGTATATAAGAGAGCGCCTGGTTTTAACCCGGGGAAAGCCCAGAGCTTCGAACTGGAGCATGGCCATCTGGCCGGTGGCGTCATGGACCAGAGTCTGGTCTATGGTCAGGCCTATTTCGCGCCCCTGGATCATCTCGCCCGCCTGCAAATGATTTTTTATGATTTTACGAACCAGATTCATTTTTTCTCCCTGCCTGTTTTGATGAAATCGCCCTTACAGCCGATCCGCCAC
>JAISRV010000106.1 GCA_031273445.1 Candidatus Adiutrix sp.
CTTTGACCGCCTGATGTCTTACCCCGGCGTTTTCGCCGAAAGCATCATCGCCGAAAAACTCGATCTCCTGAACGTCTGCTTTCTGGTGGATACGGTGCGGCGCGCCTATGGCGGAACAGCCGGCAACATCGGCTACAACCTGAACCTTCTCGGCGAAAAAGCGCTCATCGTGGCCTCGGTGGGCGACGACCCGGACGGCGCGGACTATCTTAAACGCCTCGCCGGCTGGAACTTTCCTCTGGAAACAATCAAAACCGCGGCCGGGCGCATGACCGCCGGCTGCACCATCGCCACCGACGCAAAAAACAACCAGATTATATTTTTTCATGCGGGCGCCATGAACGTCTCCACCGGCTTCGACCCCTCCGCCCTGCCCGGCCCGGCGACGAACCATCTGGCCATCGTCTCCCCCGGCGGCCATGATGAAATGAAAAAGCTTTGCGCCGATTATCGCGGCGCCGGCCTGAAGTTCATCTTCGACCCCGGCCAGCAGATTCCGAGCTTCAGCGGCCCGGAATTGCTTGAAATGCTGGAAGGCGCTCATATTTTCATCTGCAACGAATACGAATTCGAACTATTTAAAAAGCTGACCGGGTTGTCCGTCGAAGATATGTTTCGTCACGCCGAAATAATAATAGTCACCAATGGCGCAAAAGGCTCCAGCCTGATGACGCCTGGACGCGGCTCCCAACACGTCATGGCCGCGCCGGTGCGCCGCGTCGTAAACCCCACCGGCGCGGGCGACGCCTTCCGCGCCGGTCTCCTGAAAGGGCTGGCCGCAGGCGAAGCCCTCATCTCCGCCTGCCGTCTGGGCGCCGTGGTCGCCGCCTTCTGTGTGGAAGCCGACGGCACCCAGGAACACGGCTTCACCATAGGCGAAGCAACGGCCCGCTACGCCGGCGTCTTTAATGAGCAGATCAGGTTGTAAAAAAAAGCGCCCGCGCCCGCACGGAGCTTGTTACGGCGGGCGGTCAACGCCAGGGCCATCGCTTTAAAAGCGCCTGAGCCATATCTTCGCTTTGGCGCAGGCCTTCACGCATGACCGCCCGCCCCCACAGAGACAGACGCGCGGTCAGGGGGAGCCCGGAAGCGCGCTTTTTGAGCGTCGCGCGCAGGGCCAGGGCGGAATCAAGCAGCCTGGGAATGAGCCGGGCCAACAGCGCCAACGACAAGGCCAGCTTGTCGGCGCGGCGGCTCCCCAGAAGCGGGGTCGTGAAGTCGGCCAGAAGCGCGGCCAGTTCCAGGGGCGTTTTAATCAGCATGAGGTGCAAACCCAGCCCGACCCAGGCGATCAGGTTCAACACAGGGCGGAGCGACCCCGGCTGGAGCAGACGAGACAAAAAAATAAACAAACTCCAGAACAAAATAAAAATTACCGCCGCGCCCGTCAGGCGACGGCCGTAAATTTTGCCGGGGGCAAGCGCCAGAGCCGACGACCATAACAACGCTGAAAAACAAACTAGCCCGACGGGAGGGCTAAAAGGCACGGCCAAAGCCGACAGCCAGACGAAAAACCACAGCCCGCCTGTGCGGGTTTTCTTTAAAAGCCAACGCCAACGCCCGGCCATATCAATGATTCTCCGCCATAAAAGCGGCCAGACGGGCCAAAATTTCCGGCGGGAGAGTTTCGGCTCTGAGGCCGGGCGCCAAACCGGCTTCCGCAAGAGCCGCCTCGGCCCGCGCCCGGCCGTAGGCCCTGGACAAATTGTTGAATATGGTTTTGCGACGGGCGGCAAAAGCCGCGGCGGTGAAGCGGCCGAAATCATCGACGCTTATGGGCGGCAACGGAGCGGACGGCAAAGGGCGAAGGGCCACTATCGCGCTTTCGACTTTGGGGCGGGGGTGGAAGGCGGCCGGGGAAACCGTCATTACTTTTTCGATTTCGCACCATAAACCCAGGGCCGCGGCAAGACGCCCATAAGCCCTGGCCCCCGCCGCCGCCGTCAGACGGTCGGCCATTTCTTTCTGCAACATAAAAAGCCCGCCGGAAAACAGGCGCAGCCGTTCCAGAAACCAGAATAAAATAGGACTGGAGATATTGTAGGGCAGGTTTCCGCAAACCAGCGGCGGTTCGCTGGCCGCGGAGGCCGCTTCAGTGGGATCAAAAGTCAAAATATCTTGATTGATGACCGTGAGACGGTCGCCGAAGTCAAGCTTGCGCAGGTTTTCCGCCAAACCCCGGTCAAGCTCCACGGCCCATATTCTGGCCCCGGCCGCCAGAAGCGGCACGGTCAGCGCCCCCAGCCCCGGCCCTATTTCAATGATATTCACCGTCTTGCCTGAGCATCTTTTCAGGATGGCCTCGACTATTTCGGCAATAAGCCCGGGGTCTTTCAAAAAATTCTGGCTCCGGCGCCTCAAGGGCGCCAAACCAAGTTCCTTCAATACATCGCGCACGGGCCGCGCCATTTAAGCCGCCGGCCAGCGGGGCCAGGCTTCCGCGTCCAGCTCCAGAATCTGAAGCCCTTTTTGAAGCTGCCGGGCCCCAAGATGAGCGATCATGGCCGCGTTGTCGGCGCACCAAGCCAATGGCGGCAGGTAAAGCGGCAATCCTAAGCGGGATAAAACCTGTGCGGTCCGGCGGCGCAAGACGCCGTTAGCGGCCACCCCCCCGGCCAGAACGGCCCCCCTGGCGCCGAAACTTTCACAAGCGCGAGCCAGCTTGGCGGTCAAAACATCCACGGCCGCAGCCTGGAAAGAGGCGGCCAGGTCGCGCAGGCGCGGGTCATCCTTCGGCCTGTCGGCCAGGTTCTCTTCACGGCAAATAGTCAAAACTCTTGTTTTCAAGCCGCTGAAAGAAAAATCCAACCCTTCGTGCAGCATCGGCCTGGGCATCCGAAAAGCTTCCGGGTCGCCTTCGGCGGCCAGCTCTTCAATCGCCCGCCCGCCAGGATAACCAAGCCCCATAAGCTTAGCCGTCTTGTCAAAGGCTTCGCCGGCGGCGTCATCACGCGTGCGGCCCAGAAGGCTAAAGTCCAGATAGTCGTCCAGGCGGTAAAGGTGGGTATGGCCGCCCGAGACCACCAGGGCCGCCAACGGGAATTCCGGGACGGGGACGGCGTCTCCGCCGGAGACGGTCATAAAGGGGGCCAGGGCATGGGCCTTGACGTGATTCACCCCGGTTAGAGGCAGGTTTAGGGCGAAGGCCAGCCCCTTGGCGAAACTCAAGGCCACCAGAAGCGCGCCCACCAGCCCCGGCCCCTGGGTCACGGCCAAGCCGTCCAGATCATCCAGAACACATCCGGCCTCTTTAAGCGCGGCGGCGGCGACCACATCCACCGCTTCCAAATGAGCCCGGCTGGCGATTTCCGGCACAACCCCGCCGTAACGGTTATGGAGATCCACCTGGCTGCGCACCACGCCGGACAATACCACCCCGTCGCTATAAACGGCCGCCGCCGTTTCATCGCAGGAACTTTCCAGGCCTAACACCAGCATAACGCCACACGAATCATTTTCTAGTTCCGGCCATTAAACATAACAAGCCGCCGCTGTTTTCATGGAATGAAAACAGCTTGTCGCTTGGCCGCTCAGTCGCGATATTTAGTTGCCGGGGCAATATTTACGCCGCCTATGCGGGATCGGTCAATGCAGGGAATGCTGCTCCAGCCTGGCTTCCATATGAGCCATAATACGACCGGCCTCATCAAGAAGCATTATCTCCAGATTGTTTTTGGCCGCAAAACGCCCGACTTCGCTCAAACGCATGCTTTGCTCAATATATTTGCCGGCTTTGCCCTGGCACAGCTTTTCCTTCAAACCCGCCGCCGCTTCACGCGCTTCAAAAATAGGCACAATCCGGCGGCGACGCTCAAGGTCTTCCTCTTCCATTTCCACCACAAACAGCGCGTCGCGCCCCCGGGCGACGGAAGAAGCCAGAACCCAGACCCATTCAAGGTCGGCCATGACCGAAGGAATCACAACTTCGCTGTTCATAATATTATCAGTCATAATAGCACCTCAGACGGACAACAGCCCTATGACTGTATTTAGCATAATCCCGTTCCAATAGCAAGAAAGCTACGGTCACAGAGGCGAACTGACCGGCTCTTTAAGCAGGTGGTAGACGGCTTCCCGGGCCGCCTGGGCCAGAGCGACGTGATCGCCGCCCCTGAGCCCGGCCATCTGGCGGAGGTGATCGGCGGCCCGTAAAGCCAGCATGGCCATGTCGCCCGCCCCGAGGCCAAGCAGTTCCGTCGCTTCGTCAAAATCGCCGCGAGCGGCCCAGGACCAGACGGCCCAAGCCGGCCGCATATTGAATACGGGCGTGTCAAACCCGGCTTCCTCCAGGCGATTGATCATGGGGCCCGTCGCCAGCGCCAGGGCGGTCAGGGCCCCGGCCAGGCGAACTGGAGGTTTGCGGCGCGGCAAAGGCTTGTTTGATTCCCTGTCGGAAACCAGCCCGGCCACGGCGGCGGCCAGCGCGGCCGGATCCAGGGGCCAGGCGCCGGCCTTTATGCCGGCGTAAAACACCAGAGGATGATCAAGACGCAGTTCCGCGGCCCACCGACCATCCGCCGTCAGAGCATCCTTCCGGGTCACGAGCTTTTCCTGCTTTAAAAAATCAAGATATTTTTGAAAAGACTCAAAAACATCTTTAGAGGCCCGTGAGAGAGCGGCTTCCGAAGGCCTTTCGTTCCCACAGGCGGCTTCCTGCCAGACGGCCAGGGATCCGGTTAAAAGACGCCGCGCCTCTTGGGGCCGATAGGCGTTCAGCAGATTAAGAACCATGGAAAAATTTATGGTCAGACTGCTTTTGACCGGGTCGGGAGGGGCGCTCATAAGGGTGTTCATAAGGCCCAGATTCATATGCGGGCCCGGAATCATCAGGGCGAAGCCGATGTTGTCGCGGCCTCGGCGCCCGGCCCGGCCGGTCATCTGGGTGAATTCGTTGGCCGTAAGATCGCTGAAGCCCTGACCGTCGAAGCGATCGCTCTGGCGGATGACCACGGTGCGGGCCGGGAAATTGACCCCGGCGGAAACAGTGCTGGTGGCGAAGATGGCTTCCAGAAGGCCGCGGCTCATGAGGTCTTCGATCATAAGTTTATAGTGAGGCAGATGCCCGGCGTGATGGGCGGCCACGGCCAGCCGGCGCACGCGGCCGAGATGGCTGTGATCGGCCAGAAACGGATATTTTTCCAAATACTCGTCCACCACGGCTTGACGCGCCTGAAACCGTTCGGGCTTTTCCCGCGGC
>JAISRV010000144.1 GCA_031273445.1 Candidatus Adiutrix sp.
CTGGGCGCGGCGGCGGCCACCATAATGATGGCCCTCATCGCCAATCTGCCTTTCGCCGTGGCCCCGGGCATGGGCCTGAACGCCTTTTTCGTGGTGGCGGCGACGGCCATGGGCTACACTTGGGAGCAGGCCCTGACCGCCGTTCTCTTCTCCGGCCTGCTTTTCGTTTTGCTGTCCGTCTCCCCGGCCCGGGAGAGGGTGCTGCGTGAAGTGCCCCGGGCGCTCCAATGTGCGGTCTGCGCTGGGGTGGGCCTTATGATCGCCTCCATCGGCCTGACCAACAGCGGCGTGGTGGTCCATAGCGGCGGTTTTCCGGCCCTGGGCGATCTCAGCCAGGGCGCGCCGCGCCTGGCCGTCATCGGTCTTTTCGTGACGGCCGTGCTCCTGGCCCTGAAACTGCGCTTCGCCATTCTGGGCGGCATCATCATCACCACCCTCATCGGCCTGCCCCTGGGGGCGACCGACGCCGGCGCCCTGAAGGGCGGCCTACTGAGCCTGCCGCCGAGTCCGTGGCCCATCGTCTTCAAATTCGACTTTTCGGTTCTGGGTTCGCTCGACTTCTGGAGCGTCGTCGTCGCCTTTTTGTTTATGGAAGTGGTGGACAGCCTGTCCGGGTTCCTGGGTCTCTTCGGCGTCATGGGGGAGGAAGGCGACCGCCATCGGCCCCGGATGGGCCGGGCCTTCATCGCCGATTCCCTGGGCGTGGTGGTCGGCAGCCTCATCGGGCTTTCCCCCAACACCGCCTATGCCGAAAGCGGCTCCGGGGTGGCGGCCGGGGGGCGCACGGGCCTGACGGCTTTAGTCGTGGCCGGCGCTTTTCTGGCGGCCATGTTCGCCGCGCCTCTGTTTCTTATGACGCCTTTCGCCGCCGTGGCCCCGGCCCTGGTCGTGGTGGGCTGGCTGATGCTGGCCACAGTGACCCGCCTGGACTTCAAAGACGCGACCGAGGCCTTTCCGGCGGTCGCGGCCCTGGTTCTGATCGCCCTGACCTGGCGCATCTCCGACAGCCTGGGCCTGGCCTGGCTGCTCTACATGCTCATGAAAATCTGCGCCGGCCGGGGGCGGGAACTGACCGCCGCCGTCTGGGTGATCGGGCTCATTTTCGCGGCCAACCTTGTGCTATAATTGTAATAAGTTGGTCGGCTTGGCGGGGCGGGATCGCAGCCGGGCAAAAATGCGATTTTTGCCCGGCGCGCGAGTTTATCACCCTCTCCACCAGTCGCTTCGGGCTGTCGCCCCTCTCCGGGGGGCGACTGGCTTTTAAAAATGTTGGCCTACACCCGGGAACCGCCGACAGTCAGCCCCTGAAATGGCGGGGCGTAACGAACGGAACAAATGAGCGATGAGACAAAATCGTGTTGCTTTTGTCCCCCTGTTCGCGTAAGATGCGTTCATCAACAATCGTAATAGCGTGTAGTTCGCCATGCTTCATCGTCACCTCAACCATCAGCGCTTCACTCTCGCCGCCATCGACGACGTGATCTCACGCGGGCGGTGGAGCGACTGGGCTGAACTGCGCCGGGCCGCTTTGTCCGACCGTGCCCTGCTGGACAAGGTGGAGCGCGTGTGCCGTCCTTACGTTTCCGATCCCTACGCTCAACGCCACCACTTCTGGATGCGCTATGCCGAAGAACACCGCGCCGCTACCTGACTGGGAACTCGTCTTGTCCTCTGCCGCACGGCTCCAGCGCATCCTGCCGGGCGCCGTGCTGGTCGGAGAAACTGCCTCGGCAATCTACGCGGAGCATCGTTTCTCGTGCGACGCCGACCATGTGTTAACCGATCTGCGCCATCGCTTCGATGAACTCTGACGACTATGGAATTTAGGCCGCTCTTTTCATCAAAAATCGACCGCCGGCGGCTCCGTTGCGGGGTTGCCCTCGTCCAGCCGCCAGTGTTCAGCCAGCCCGAAGCCGAAAAGTTCGGCGAAAAGGACGGCCGGAAACTTTTCCCGGGCTTCGTTATAAAACATGACCGCGTCGTTGTAAGCCTGGCGGGCGAAAGCGACGCGGTTTTCGGTCGAAGTCATTTCCTCCATCACGGCGGCGATGGCTTTGTCGGCCTTAAGGTCGGGGTAAGCTTCCATAGTGACCAGAAGGCGGCTCAGGGCGGAGGAAAGCTGGCCGTCGGCCTGAACCAGTTGCCCCAGGGCGCCCAACTGGGTCGGATCGCCGTTAAGGCTGATCTGGGCCGAAGCGGCTCTGGCCCTGGCCTCGGTGACGGCGCGCAGGGTGTCGGCTTCATGGCCCATATAGGCCCGGGCCGCCTGCACCAGGCGGGGAATGAGATCATAGCGGCGTTTAAGCTGCACATCTATCTGGGAAAAAGCGTTTTTAAAGCGGTTTTTCAGCGCGACCAGTTGGTTGTAGACAAACATGACCACCGCGCCGAGGGCCAGCAAAATGATCAAAAGAGCGAGAACCAGAAGAAGAAAAATGCTCATCATCGCCTCACATGCCTTCCATAAGTTTTTTTATTTCCGCGCCGGATTTGATTTTGACGATCCTCGCGTCATAGGCGGCGGCGCCAAAAAATCGCCGGCGAACTTATCCGCTCTCTTTTCTTCCGGCGCGTCCCTGTAATCATCGTAATTTATTAAAAAACTTTTCTTTTTATCCTCATGCAAGACATGCGCGGCTTCATGGAAAAAAGAAAACCAGAACCTGTCTTCGCCACGGCCTCTGATGGAAAGAATAATCAGGGGCTTATTCGGCGCGAGCCAGGTGGTCACCCCGTTCCAGGGAACTTTTTTCATCTCCGGCACATAGACCACCGCCACCCCGCATCCGGCGCAAAGCTTTTGCGCTTGCGCGGACGAAACTTCTATTTCTTCAACCGTCAAATGTCGTATCTTGCGCAAAACATCCCTGAACCGATTTTGGTCATACTCCCCGCAATCCAGCTGGGAAGCCAAAATCTGACCCTGCCGGATCCAGGCCGTGGCCGGCCCCAGGAGAGTTTCGGCTTTTTTGTCCTTCCTGGCCGCAAGATCAAGGTTTTTCCAAACCTCTTCCCAGGCGGATATGGAAGCCACTCCATAAAACTTCAAAACCTCGGTCAATTTGGCGTAGAGATCGGCCCCGGCTTTTATAGACAGACAGCCGCGCTTGACCAGCTCCGCGACCGGTATCGTCTTAAGCCAGCGCGCGGCCTCGGCCAAATGCTCCCGCTCGGCGGCACTGGCCAGATGATCCCGGTAATTGGTCTCCAGGTTGTTCCAGAAATGAGCGGGCCGGCCTAAAACCTTTTCCAGCCTTATCGCCGTGAGCGGGGTCAGGCCCGCCTTGGCGGTCATAATCTCATTGACGGTTTTTTTGGACAAACCCGTCCGCGCCGCCAAATCCGTCTGAGACATATTCAGCGCGTCCAGGTAATCGGCGATGAGTTCGCCAGGCGTCACTATGGCTTCAATATCAGGCGCATTTTTTAAAAATTCAGCCATGGGTGTCCTCCACTCCCAAGATGGTTACGCGCGTGACCGAACTCCAATGTTTCTTTATTTCAATCCACGCTCCCAGCGACTGACAGGGCAACCGCCTTCGCCCCTACAAAGGCTGGATTCCTCATTCATCCGAAGCGGTCACCCGCATGACCTCTTCAATGGTGGTTATGCCCGACAGCATCAGGTCCAGAGCGTTCTCCCGCAAAGTGATCATGCCCTCGCGGCGGGCCTGGAGCTTCAATTCGGCGGCGGTGACGCCGTCTTTGAGGGCCATCTGCTGGATGGTTTCGCTCATGGGCATGACCTCCACCGTGGCCGCGCGCCCCAGGTAGCCGGTGTTGCGGCACATTTCGCAGCCGCGCCCGCGCTTTAGCGACAGGTCCCCCTGGGTGATGAAGCCCAGTTCCAGGGCGGCCGCCTCGGTCAGGACGAATTCGTCGACGCAGTATTTGCAGATGCGCCGCACCAGTCGCTGGGCCATGATGCCGACCACGGTCGAAGAGACGAGAAAGGGCTCCAGGCCGAGGTCGATGAGGCGCGTCACCGCCGAGGGGGCGTCGTTGGTGTGGAGGGTCGAGAGCACCAGATGGCCGGTCAGGGCGGCCTGGATGGCGTTTTCGGCCGTTTCATGGTCGCGCATCTCGCCGATCATGATGATGTCGGGGTCCTGGCGCAGGATGTTGCGGATGATGCTGCCGAAGGTGATGCCGATTTTGGGCTGAACGGCGATCTGGTTGAACTCTTCATGGATCATTTCGATGGGGTCTTCCACGGTCGTGACGTTGACCGAAGGGGTGGCCAACTGACGCAGGGTGGAATAGAGGGTGGTGGTTTTGCCGCTGCCGGTGGGGCCGGTGACCAGAATGATGCCGTGGGGCTGCGCGGTGAACTGGTTCCACTTGGCCAGATCGGCCTGGTTGAAAAACATGTCTTCGAGACGCATGAACAGGGCTTCCGGGTCCAGAATGCGCATGACCACTTTTTCGCCGAAGGCCACCGGCACGGTGGAGACGCGCACTTCCGCCTCGCCGGCGCGGCCGGCTATTTTGATGCGGCCGTCCTGGGGGCGGCGTTTTTCGGCTATGTCCAGGCGCGAGATGGTTTTGATGCGCGAAACCACCGCCGGATGCAGCACCTTGGGCAGGTGGTGGATGTCGTGCAGCACGCCGTCATGGCGCATGCGCACCAGAAGGTCGTTGCGCTTGGGTTCGATATGGATGTCGGAAGCGCGGTTGTTGAGGCCTTCGGTCAGAAGATAGCCGACGAGGTTTTTGATGTGCTGATCGTCTTCGCCTATTTCCGAAGCGCTCTTAAGCTTGACGAACTGCTCCAGATTGCCCAGGTCCATCGGCGAGCCGCCGGCATACATATGCTCGGCCCCGGCCACGGAGCCCTGAAAGGCGTATATCTCCTGAAGGAGCTTTTTCAGCAGGCCGTCGGGCACGATGACCGGCTTGATGGGATAGCTGGCCACCCGGCGGACGTCTTCCAAAATGGTCTGGTAAAACGGGTGGCGCACGGCCACTTCCAGCTGCTTTTCCGCCAGCCCCAGAGGCAGCACCAGATGGCGGGCGGCGAAGGAGTGGGGCAGGATGCTGGTGACCAGCTCCAGGTCGAGATCGCGCTGCTCCACGCGCCGGTATTCCAGCCCGGCTTCGGCGGCCATCAGGCGCGCCAGCGCGTCGTCGCCGATGATGCGCCCGGCCGTATCGCCCGGCACCGGCAGTTTCAGGCCGATGACGTATTCGAGAGGGTCGGAGGAAGTCTCCGGCTTGACCGCGCCGCCGGCGCCTTTGCCCCCGCCGCGGGCCCTGGCCCGGACGCTGATGGACTCAAGGTAGGAAGCTTTGATGCCCCGGGCCTGCTCCTGGCCGATCCACCCGTTGTGCAGCAACAGGTCCAAAAGATATTCTATGGTGAATTTAGAGTATTTGGTCAAATTGCTTCTCCCCGCGCGGGCAACGGGCAGCGCCCGCTCAGCCCGCGCCTCTTCCAAGCCGGGGCGCGGCAGCGCCCGCTCAGCCCGCGCTTCTTCCAAGCTGGGGCGCGGCAGCGCCCCAGCCGACCAAGCCCAACAGCCAGGAGGCGCAGCCTCCGCCCGACCCGCAGCCTCCGCCCGACCTGCCCGCAACCCAGACCCGCCCCGGCCGACCCCTAAACCGCCCGCCGCCCAAGCCCCTACGGACAGGATGCGAAGCATCCGGCGGCCGCGCGGCCCAAGCGCCGCTTAGCGTTTGTCGCGCAGGGAGACGATGCGGTTGAAGGCGGGCGCGTCGGGTTGGTGGAGTTTTTCGTCGGCGATAAAATAGCCCAGACGCTCGAACTGAAAGCGGCGGCCGGCCGGAACCCCGGCCAGTGAAGGCTCCAGCCGGGCTTCCGTCATTTCCAGAAGCGAATCAGGGTTCAACTCTCTGTTCAGGTCGCCTTTGGGGCGGGGAACCTTAAAGAGGCGGTCATACAGGCGCACCCGGGCCGGCACGGAAAAGTTGGCGGAGACCCAGTGAATTACGGCCGGCTGCCCGCCGGGCCCGGCGCCGAAGCCGCGCGGCTTTTCGCTGTAAGTGCAGCGCAGTTCCGCCGGCCGGCCGTTTTCGTCTTTGATCACGTCGTGGCAGTGGAGGTAGTGGCCCCAGCGCAAAAGCGCCTCGCGGCCGGGGGCGAGGCGGTAGAACTTGGCGGGCGGCTCCAGCCGGAAATCGTCCTCTTCTATATACAGTTCGCGTTCGAAAATCAGCTCGCGACAGCCCATTTTTTCCGGCTCGTCCGGGAAGTAGGGGGCGGACAGAGTTTCCATCTCGCCTTCAGGCCAATTTTCGATCACCACTTTCAAGGGCTTCAGAACGGCCATAACCCGCGGCGTTTTCGGATTCAGATCGTCGCGCGCGGCTTTTTCCAGCCAGTAGTATTCTATCCAGCTGTCGCGCTTGGCCACGCCGATGCGGTCGCAGAACAGGCGCAGCGCCTCGGGGCTAAAGCCGCGCCGCCGCAAGGCCGCGATGGTCGGGAGCCTGGGGTCGTCCCAGCCCTCGACGTAGTTCTCTTTGACCAGCTGCAGGAGCTTGCGCTTGCTCATGACCGTATATTCCAGGTTGAGCCGGGCGAATTCGA
>JAISRV010000160.1 GCA_031273445.1 Candidatus Adiutrix sp.
AAGCCCGGAGAGAGGCGAGGAAACGCGGAGGTCTGAAGAGCCTGTGGGCGGTCGGAGAGGGGAAAAAGTCGTCATTGAGGTCGGTGATCCGGCCGGGCTGAGCGGGGAGAGAGGGCCAGGCCGCGGCCTGGCTGGAGGCCAGGGCCGGGGCGGGGCTGAAAAGCTGCATCAGGCAGCCGCCGGCGGCTGAAGCCGGCGGCGCCGCGCCGTCAGGGACGGTTTCAGCGGAAGCGTCAGCAGAGGTCTGATGGCCGGCTGCGGGGGAGGTTTCAGCGGAGGTCTGATGGCCGGCCGCGGGAGGGGCCGTGTGATGATCGGTCTGATGGCCGGAGGCATGAGCCGCTTGATGGCCAGCCGCATGGGGGGGCTCAGCGGAGGTCTGACGGCCGGCCGCGGGGGCCGCCTGAGGATGTTCCGCGGCCGGGGCGCCCCTGGCGGCCGCGAAACCGGCGACGCAATCGCCTGGAGCGGCTTCGCAGCTCCAGGCGGCCGGACAGGCGTGGGCCAGAACCGGCTGAGTCCAGCCGACGACCAGCGGCAACATCGCCAGAAAGGCGATTATTCGCGGCGATTTTAGTCCTGGCTTGCGCATGTGCTGATGTTCCTGTTGTTTCAGACCGACCGCCTTATGTTATTCGAGAGAGGCGCCGCAGTCAAGACAAAAATGCTTGGGTGCCTTCGGGGCGCCCTTCCTGCGAGTCTCCGCCGCCGGGAGGCTCCGTGGCCTGCGTCAACTGCCCTGAGTTCATTTTCAAGACCGGGCGGCCGTAGCGGCTGAGCTCCGCATCGTGGGTAGCCACCAGAAAGCCGACGCCTTCCGCGTTCAGGCCGGCGAAAAGTTCCAATATTCCATGCGCGGCCTCAAGGTCCAGATCGCTGGTGGGCTCATCGGCGATGACGATTTCAGGCGAATTGATCAAAGCCCTGGCCAGGGCGACCCGCCGCAGTTCTCCGCCGGAAAGTTCCGCCGGGTAACTGTTTTCTAAATGGGCGAGGCCCAAGGCGGCGAAAAGCGCCCGCGCCTTTTGCCGGCTGTCGCCGGAACGCCGCTTGAGGTGAAAGGGCAGACGCGCGTTGTCCAGGGCCGTCAGATTGCCCAGGAGGCTCCGGCCCTGCGGAATGTAGCCGATTTTTTCATTGCGGAAGTCGCTTCGCCGCTGGTCGTCCATGGAAAACAGATTGACCCCGTCCGCCAATATTTCGCCGGAATCCGGGCTGAGAAGGCCGATAGCCATATTCAGCAGCGTCGTTTTGCCGCTGCCGGAACGCCCGACCAGGCTGACGAAGGCGCCTTCGTCCAGGGAAAAGCTGATGTTATGCACGGCGTCGAAGCGGGTTTCGCCGCGCCGGTAGCTTTTGGTCAGATGCTGAATCTGCAGCCGCATCATTCCCCCTCCCGCAAGGCGCCGTACACGTCGGAACGAGTGATGGACAAAACCGTGTTGACGCAGGCCAGCGGCCCGCTGACGACGGCTATGGCCAGAGCCAGAAGGGCCTGCCCGGCGATCAGGCCGCCGGCCAGGCCCAGATGAGGCAGGTTCAGGCTGGAGAAAATAAGCGTGTTGAAAGGAAAAACAATGCAGGCGGCCAAGAGGAGGCCGGCCGTCGCCCCGCCCGCGCAAATTAGAAAAGTTTCCCACAGGAGCAGTTTCGCCAGCCAGGAACGCCGCGCTCCAAGCAGCCGGTAAAGGCTCAATTCATGTTTCCGCTCGCTGACGGCGACCGAAAAAACCAGACTGATCACCAGGATCGCCAGCGCCCAGAGCCCGGCCGCGGCCCAGTGGACGGCCGAGGACAAACTGTGCAGACGGCGCGAAGTCTCGTTGACGATATTTTCGGAAAGCACTTGATCGAGGTTGTATTCTATGGCGCAGGCCTGCATGATGGCCTGGCCCACGGCCTTGGGCGGCAAATCGGCCGCGACTTTCACCGCGACCGCGGAAATATGCCGTTCCGGAACATCAAATTGCCGTGCGAGCTGCTGGTTGTTCCGCATCAACTCATAAAGCGCGCTCAAAGGCATAAAAACCGAAGTGTCCAGCCCGAGGCCCGTGGCCTCCATCAGGGCGGCGACCCGGTAGAGGCTGCCGAAAAAGAATATTTCATCGCCGACTTTGGCGTTGATTTTTGAGCCGACCACGATTTCATTGGCCTTGAATTGATCTATTTTATTCTTCATCCAGGGCCAGATCAAAAAATCGCTCTCCGGGTCAAAGCCGATGATCTGCACCTCCTCGGCGCAGCAGGCCGAACTGAGAGAGGCCAGAAAAATTTGCGGGGTGGCCGCGGCCACGCCCGGGATGTCTCTAATCTTGTCCAGGGCTTCCTGGGGCATGTAATAGGTGCTCGGCTCGCCGCGCAGAAGCGCGGCCATAGCCGTCCGTTCATAGCCGTAGGGAACGATCAGAATATCCGCGCCCAGGCGTTCCGACAGGCTTTCCAGGCCCCGGCTCAACTGGCTGTTGAGGACGGAGCCGCCGAAAAGAATGGCGGAAAAAAGGCCGACCAGGAAGGCCAGGCCCAGGTTGCGGTAGGGCTTGCGGCGTATATTCTGCAGGGCCAGCCGGTGAAGGGCTAAATTTGCGTCAGGCATGGCCGCCCGCCTTGCAAACCAGAGCGGAGGCATATTTGTTCTTCATGGGTCGCTCCTGAGGCCGGCCGCCGGCTGTTTCCGCGTTTCAAAGTCAATGGCGGTTCAGCGGGGCAACTTGATTATGTCAGCTTATATCTAATGAGACTTAATTGCAATGCTATTTTAAAAATATTCCCCTGTTAATTCCGGCCCTGCCTGAGGGCCGGAATTAACCGCGTCTTCGCTTTTTGCCTCAAACGCCCACGCCTTCATAAAGAATAGAGGAAAGATAGC
>JAISRV010000131.1 GCA_031273445.1 Candidatus Adiutrix sp.
GGGCGAAAAAACCGGAGGGAATAAACATGGCTCTTCGCGGCGAATTCACGCCTCCGGGCGACAAGTCCATCAGTCAGCGGCTGGTTTTGATCTCTATTCTGGCCCACGGGGAGATGAGCGTCAGCGGCCTTTCGGACAGCGACGACGTCCGCGTCAGCCTGGAGATATTCCGCGCCCTGGGCGGCGAGGCGCACGGGTGCGGCTCAAAGTGGACCATTAAGGGGCTGGGCGGCCAGACGGCTCATCAGGGCGATGAACCGCTTGATCTGAACTGCGGCGGCTCCAGCGCCGCCATGCGCCTTTTAAGCGGCGTTCTGGCCGGTCTTCCCGGCCTCTATGTCCTGGACGGCGACGACCACTTGAGGCGCCGGCCCATGGAACGCGTGATCGACCCGCTGCGGCAGATGGGCGCCAGGGCGGAGACCACCAGCGGCCGCTGCCCCCTGACTATCCGCGGCGGCGGCCTGCACGGCATTGAATACGTCAACGATGAAAACAGCGCCCAGCTGAAAGGCGCCGTAATTTTCGCGGCCCTTTCGGCCGGTTCGCCCAGCCGCGTCATCGAGCCGATAAGCACGCGCGATCATACGGAGCGTCTGGTCAACGCCTTCGGAGGCCGGGCGACGCTGAATCCCCCCTGTCTGGAAATAATGCCGGGGCGCCTGGAGCTGCCGGAGACTTTTTCCGTCCCCGGCGACCTTTCGGCCGCGGCTTTTTTTCTGACCGGCGCGGCCATTATGCCCGACAGCCGGGTGACGGCCAGAAATATAGTGCTGTCCGGCAGCCGCATCGGCTTTTTAAAAGTGCTGGACCGCATGGGGGCCCTGGTTTCCATCAGCCTGGAGCAGGAAAAGCCCGAACCCACCGGCAGCGTGACCGTGGAATACGCCGGCCCGCTGAAGGCCACGGAAATTGCTCCGGAAGAAGTGCCGTCGCTGATCGACGAGATGCCGATTCTGTCTTTGGCGGCCGCCTGGGCCAAAGGCACGACGGTTTTTCGGCGGGTCAGGGAACTGCGCTTCAAAGACGTCGACCGGATGATGGCCGTCAAACACCAATTGGGGGCTTTAGGCGCGCGCGTCAGAGCGGAAAACGACGACCTGTCGGTGGAAGGCCCGACCAAGCCGATTCTTCCGGAATTTCTGGACGCCGCCCGCGACCAGCAGATGGCCATGATGCTGCATATCGCCCTGGCGGCGTCCGGCGCCGGCCGGCCGGTCCAGGGCGACGAAGTCATGGCCGGGTCTTACCCGAACTTCAAACAAGACCTGGCGGCTCTGAGCGCCGGATGAACATATGGCCGTTCTTTTTAAGCGGCAGGAGAACCAATGAATTCGACTCATATAATCGTGCGCGGCGCCAGAGAGCACAATCTGAAGAACATTGACGTGGATATACCGCGCGACTCTTTGACCGTCATTACCGGGCTTTCAGGCTCAGGCAAGTCGTCTCTGGCTTTCGATACTCTTTATGCCGAAGGGCAGCGCCGTTATGTGGAGTCCCTGTCCGCCTATGCCCGGCAGTTTCTGGAGCAGATGGACAAGCCCGACGTCGATCTGATTGAAGGCCTGTCGCCGGCTATTTCCATCGAACAGAAGACCACCAGCAAAAATCCCCGCTCGACCGTGGGCACGGTGACGGAGATTCATGATTATCTGCGCCTCTTATACGCCCGCGTGGGCGAACCGCACTGTCATAAGTGCGGGCGCCCCATCAAGGCTCAAACCGTGGTGGAAATAGTCGACCGGCTGCTGAGCCTACCCTCCGGAACCAGGATGATTCTTCTGGCGCCGCTGGTCGGCGCGCGCAAGGGCGAACATGCCAAGCTTTTCGACAAATTGCGCAAAAGCGGCTTCGTCCGCGTCCGCGTCGGCGGCGTCATTCACGACCTGGGCGAAGAAATTTCCCTCGACAAAAAGAAAAAGCACGTCATTGAGGCCGTCGTCGACCGACTGGTGATTAAAGCCAATATCATCAAACGCCTGACCGACTCGGTGGAACTGGCTCTCCGCACCTCTGAGGGTTCACTGATCGTGGACTTGCCGGATCAGAAAGAGGAACTATTTTTTTCCGAGCGCTTCGCCTGCGACTATTGCGGCCTGTCGTTTCCCGAATTGACCCCGCAGCTTTTTTCATTCAACAACCCCCAGGGCGCCTGCCCCCAGTGCGACGGTCTGGGGGCCAACGTCTTTTTCGACCCTGAACTGGTGGTTCCTAACCCTGAACTGTCTTTGCGCGAGGGGGCCGTGGCCCCGTGGGCCAGGAATATCGGCGGCTACTATCATGCTCAATTGGAAGCTCTGGCCGAGCATTATAAATTCGATTATTACGCCTCCTGGAACAAACTGCCGGATAAAATAAGAAACGTCATTCTCAATGGCAGCGGTCGGGAACAGATAGAGTTTTATTTTGAAAAAGACGACCGCAGGCATTTTTACCAGCGCGCCTTTGAAGGGGTGATGCCGCATCTGGACCGGCGTTTTCGCGAAACGGATTCCCAAGCCATACGCGACGAATTGGAACAGTATATGAGCCACAGGCCTTGCCCCGCCTGCGGCGGCGGCCGTCTCCGGCCCGAGGCCTTGGCTGTTCAGGTGGCCGGCCATTCCATCCGCCAGATATCTGATCTGCCGATCGCCGCCGCCCTGGCTTTTTTCGGCAGCCTGGAGCTGCCGCCCAAAGAGGCGGAGATAGGCGGGAGAATCATCAAGGAAATTAGGGAACGACTGACCTTTTTAAACGATGTCGGTCTCGGTTATCTGGGGCTGAGCCGGGCTTCGGCCAGCCTTTCCGGCGGCGAGAGCCAGCGCATTCGGCTGGCCACGCAGATCGGCTCCCGCCTGGTGGGCGTCCTGTACATTCTTGATGAACCCTCCATCGGCCTCCATCAAAGAGACAATGAAAAACTTCTGACCACCCTGAAAAAAATGCGCGACCTCGGCAATACCGTGCTGGTGGTGGAGCACGACGCCGACACTATTCTGGCCGCCGACTATGTGCTGGACCTGGGCCCCGGCGCGGGGGTCAAAGGGGGCGAGCTCATCTTCAGCGGGCCGCCCTCCAAACTGCTGAAAGACAAAAACTCCATCACCGGCCAGTACCTGTCCGGCCGCAAAAAAATTGAGGCCCCAAAAAAACGCAAACCCTTCGACCAGGGTTCCATTGTTCTTAAAGGGGCCAGGAGCAACAACCTGAAAAACATCGACGTGGAGTTCCCGCTGGGGGTTTTAACCTGCGTCGCCGGAGTCTCCGGGAGCGGCAAGTCCACCCTGGTTTTGGAGACTCTCTATAAAGCCCTGGCCCAGAAGCTCCATCGTTCCAGACGGAAGAGCGGGGAATTCGCCGAAATAACCGGACTCGAGCTGGTTGATAAAGTCATCGACATCGACCAGAGCCCCATCGGCCGCACGCCAAGGTCCAACCCGGCCACTTACACCGGCCTTTTCACGCCCATTCGCGATCTTTTCGCGCGTCTGCCGGAAGCGCGCGCGCGCGGCTACGCCCCGGGCCGCTTTTCCTTTAACGTCAAGGGCGGCCGCTGCGAAAGCTGCCAAGGCGACGGCATCATCAAGATAGAGATGCATTTCCTGCCGGATGTCTACGTCAAGTGCGAGGCCTGCCAGGGTTTACGCTACAACCGCGACACGCTGGAAGTCAAATACCGCGATTCCTCCATCGCCGGCGTGTTGGACATGACCGTAAGCGCGGCCGTGAAGTTTTTCGAAAATGTTCCGGCCATCAAAGAGAAACTGACGACTCTGGAGGAGGTCGGTCTGGGTTATATCCGCCTGGGCCAGTCGGCCACCACGCTGTCGGGCGGCGAAGCGCAGCGCATAAAATTAAGCCGCGAATTGAGCCGCCGGGCCACCGGCCGAACCGTCTATATTCTGGACGAACCCACCACCGGCCTTCATTTCGAGGATATCCGCCAGCTTCTGGACGTCCTCAAACGTCTGGCGGATCAGGGCAATACCGTAATCGTCATTGAGCATAACCTTGACGTCATCAAAACCGCCGACTATGTCATCGACCTCGGCCCTGAAGGCGGGGACGGCGGCGGAGAAGTCGTGGCCAGGGGCGCCCCGGAAGATGTGGCCGGAACCAAAGGCTCTCACACCGGCCGTTTCCTGGCGCGCGCGCTTAAAAAATAAAAAATTTCATTCTTGACCCAGACCTCGGAGCGGCGGCGCCGGGGTTTTATTTTTTATGTTGTCGTGAAAATACCGGAGAGTGTCTTTGG
>JAISRV010000258.1 GCA_031273445.1 Candidatus Adiutrix sp.
GCTTAAAAAATAAAACAAACGCCTTCCTTCGATACTAACGAGACGGCCGGAAGCGTAGCTGAGCGGGAGACAGGGGTCATGTGCGGCGGCCGGGGCTCAGCCGAGGGAACCTCGAAAACTAGCCGCCCCCGGCGCGACTTGGCGAACATTGTTGCAGACAATTCCTAATATATTAATACGTTAATGCTTTTTTAATAATAGAAAGAATTTATATATCAATTATTTTTTAATAATCGAAAAACATAGATAAAAAATTTTTATTTTTCGATTTTTTTTAAATTATATTGACAAAAATATAAAAATATGCGATCATCGTTCCATCGCTAAATTAATCGCCGACCATTGCCCCAAATGGGCTGAATCTTGTAAGGCAGACAGGAGTTTTTGGGTAGGCTCTATTTGCGAAGACGAACAAAAGACGCGTTAACGGCCGAAGCCTCCACTGTCTGCCTCAACTTAAAGACTGACGCGGCGCAAAGTCCGGCGAAACCCAAAGCGGCCGGCGGCGGCCCCGGCCCCTCCTTCGGCCCAACAATGTTATTGTTTCATACAGGAAAGGAAAGAATCCATGTCCTCATCTACGGCGACCAATTTGAGCAAAACGGCTCTCCACGGTCTCCATGTGGCCCTGGGCGGCGCCATGGTCGACTTCGGCGGCTGGGAGATGCCTCTGTGGTATTCCACGGGCGCGATCAAGGAACATTTGGCCGTGTTGAACGGCGCGGGTCTCTTCGATACCGGCCATATGACCGTGGTGCTGGCCGAGGGGCCGCAACTGCGCGACTTCCTCAACTTTGCCGTCACCAGGGACATAAGCGATCTGGCGCCCGGCCGGGCCGCTTACGGCCTTATTTTAGACAGCCAGGGCCAGGCCGTCGACGACTGCCTCGTCTACCCTTTCACGGAAGAGCGTTTCGCCCTGGTGGTGAACGCCGGCATGGGCCCGACGGTGATTGCGCACATGAAGACCCTCCCCGGCGCGGACCGCGTCAAGTGGCTCGACCTCGCCGGCCGCCTGGCCAAGCTCGACCTGCAGGGGCCGGCGAGCTTCAAAATATTCAAAGACCTCGTGGCCGACGCCGGCGAGGTTTTCGCCAAATTCCCCTATTTCAGCTTTAAGGGCGACTTCGAGCTGGAGGCTTCGTCCGTTCGCTTGGCCGACGGCGCCCCTGTTCTCTTGTCGCGCACCGGCTACACCGGGGAACTGGGCTTTGAAATTTTCCTGGCCCCGGAGCGGGCCGAAGCGGTCTGGCGAAAAATCCTGGAAGCCGGCCGGGACTACGGCCTTCTGCCCTGCGGCCTGGCCGCCCGCGACTCGCTCAGGGCCGGCGCGGTTCTCCCCTTGAGTCATCAGGACATAGGCCGCTGGCCCTTCATCAACAATCCCTGGCCCTGGGCCCTGCCCCTGGACGCCAAGGGCGCCTTCACCAAAAAATTCATGGGTTCGGACGCGCTGGATCCTGAAACCGCCGACCACACCCTCGCTTTCGTCGGCTTTGACCCGCGCAAGGTCGAAGTTCACGAAGCCAAAGTTATTTATGAAGACCAGGAAATCGGCCTGGCGCTGACCGCCGTGGCCGATATGGGCATAGGCCGCGTCGACGGCCGAGTCGTGGGCCTGGCCAGCCCGGACAAACCCGAGGGCTTCGCCCCCAAGGGGCTGGTCTGCGGCTTCGTCAAGGTCAACCGGCGCCTCGAACCCGGCGCGATCATCTATCTGAAAGACGCCCGGCGGCAGTTGAAGGCGGAAATATGCGCCGACATCCGCCCCGGCCGCACCGCCCGCCGCCCCCTGGCCGCCTAGCGGAATATTTGACCGAAACAGCGGCCGGCCTCGCCCCGGCCAGGGCGGCGAAAGGCCGCCGGAAGAAAGGAGCCTTATAATGAAAACTTTGGATGAACTGAATCTCCCTGCCGATTTGAAGTATGACGCCGATCACGAGTGGGTCTCCGCCGCCGCCGGCCGCATCGGCATTTCCGATTTCGCGCAGGACGCCCTGGGGGACCTGACCTTCGTCGAACTGCCCGAAACGGGCGCCGCCCTGACCAAAGGCGAAGAATTCGGAACCCTTGAATCCACCAAATCGGTCAGCCCCCTTTTGAGCCCGGTGGACGGCAAGGTCACGGCCGTCAACGAAGCCTTAAACGACGACCCCGGCCTTCTCAACCGCGACCCTTACGGCGACGGCTGGATCATTGAAGTCGAGCTGAGCGATCCCGGCCAGCTGAGCGGCCTGATGGACGCCGCCGCCTACAGGAAACATCTGGAAGAAACCGCCGAATAAACCTGGCCGCGAAGAGCCTCCGCCGCGCCGCCGCCAAAACGCCGCCGGATCACCGGCGCAACCTTCACCCGATGGAGAAGCCGACCATGAGATATCTGCCTCATACGCCTGACGACATCAAGGAAATGCTGGCGGTCGTGGGCGCCAAGAGCCTTGACGAACTCTTCGACGCCATTCCCGCCGACAGCCGCCGTCAGAGACCGCTGGCTCTGCCGGCCCCTCTGACCGAATGGGAGCTGGCCGCCAAAATCGGCGAAATGGCCGCCCGGGGCGGCGGGGACTGGCAAGTCTTCGTCAACGCCGGCTCCCAGCCTCACCACATTCCGGCGCTGACGCCTTACCTGGCCGGGCGCCAGGAGTTTCTGACCTCCTATACCCCTTATCAGCCGGAAATGAGCCAGGGCACGCTTCAGGCCATTTTTGAATTTCAAACGTTGATCAGCCGCCTGACGGGCTTGGCGGTCACCAACGCCAGCATGTATGACGGGGCCACGGCCATGGCTGAAGCCGCCCTGATGGCCCAGCGCGTCGTCAAGCGCCGCGCGGTGGCGGTGAGCGAACTCGTTCACCCCCACTGGCGCGAAGTTCTGGCCACTTACCTGGCGCCCATGGCCGACGTGGAGATAACGACCCTCCCGGCCGGCCCCGACGGCCGCACTGACTACGGCCCCCTTAAAGACGTGAAAAACCCGGCCGTTCTTTTGATGCAGTCGCCCAACTTTCTGGGCGTCATAGAAGACCTGAAACAGGCGGCCGAGGCGATTCACGGGGCCGGGGGTCTACTGGCCTCCGGCTTCAGCGAAGCTTTCGCCCTGGGGCTCATCAAGTCGCCCGGTTCGCTCGGCGCCGACATCGTCTTCGGCGAAGGCCAGAGTCTGGGCCTACCCCAGGGCTTCGGCGGGCCGACGCTGGGCCTTATGTCCACCAAGCTGGAGCATGTGCGCCAGTTCCCCGGCCGTCTGGTCGGCCAGACCAAAGACCTGGAGGGCAAACGCGGCTTCGTTCTGACTCTTTCCACCAGGGAACAGCACATCCGCCGCTCCAAAGCCGTCAGCAATATCTGTTCCAACGCCGGCCACTGCGCCCTGACCGCGGCCATATTCATGGCCTGTCTCGGCGGCTCCGGCTTTCGCCGGATGGCCCAGGTCAACCTGGACCTGGCCGAATACCTGAAGGCCGAACTGGTCAAAGCGGGCTGGAAGCCGCTCAGCTCCGCCCCTACTTTCAACGAATTCGCCCTGATCGCGCCGGGCGACTTCCAGGCCAAACATAAAGAGCTGAGCAAAAATAAAATTTTGGCCGGCCTGCCCCTGGCCGCCTGGTATCCGAAACTGAAGAACGCCTGGCTCTTCGGCGTGACTGAAACCCGAACCAGGGCCGATATCGACGCCTTCGTGCGGGAGGTGAAATAATGAGCGACCATAAATTCGTTCAGGCCGGCGAAAGCGGCCTGGTTTTGAATGAAGGCCTGTTGTGGGAAAAAGGCCGGCCGGGCCGTTCGGCCATGAGCGTGCCGGAGGCGGGCGTGCCCGCGGCCAAACTGCCGGCTGAAGCGGCCGGCGACGGCCCGGACTGGCCCGATCTCTCCGAGCAGGAAGTCGCCCGCCATTACACGCGCCTGTCGACCTGGAACTTCGGCGTGGATACCGGCATGTATCCCCTCGGCAGCTGCACCATGAAATATAACCCCAAAATCAACGA
>JAISRV010000271.1 GCA_031273445.1 Candidatus Adiutrix sp.
CAAATTTACCAAACTCGCCTCACTATGTCAATATCTTTTTTTCACTTTTTTTACATAACAGATAACTACTCAATATAAATATGTTTTTATAAAATAAGCCCGCCCCGCACAGCCCCCCCCATACGCCGCCTTGACGCCCAGCCCATCTTCAAAATCCCTGAACATCAAAAATCGCTGAACATCGTCTGCCCGATCTTTTGGCTGATGTCGTTGATGATCCACTCCAGGGCGTCGCGCTGGCGCAGCTCGATCTGCGACTGGTTGGAGCCGACCAGAAAGGTGCGGCTGCCGCTGAACGTGTTTCTGACCGTCGCCGGCCGACCGCCGGGGCCGGGCTTTTCCAGCACGGCTTCCACGGTCATGGAGGCGACCCGGCTGGCGGAATCGACGGGAGTTCTGGTATAGTCTTCCAACTGCCAGGAACCGCCGGAAACATGGGCGCTTCTGATGTTCAGGGTCAGACGCGCCGAGGCGCCTTCGCGAACTCTTATGTTCGGCGACGACTCCAGCCGATCTATGACCGCGGAGGTCAAATGCGGCCCCAGTTCCTTGAAATTGCTGCGGTTGGAAGCGATGGGCAGGCTCAAGGTCAAAGGCGCGCTCAACCCGTAAGGCGAAGGCGAAAGGCTGTAGCCGCAGCCGCCGGCCCAAGCCGCCGCCAACATCAGCGTCAGAATCGCTGTCAGGCCAGGTTTCATCATCCGCCCTCCTCAAAAACGCCTGCGGCTTCCGCCAGCCGCATCAAGCGGTCCAAAACGCCGTTTATGAAGGCGGCGGAGTCGTCGTCGCCGTAGCTTTTGGCGATCTCCAGGGCTTCATTGAGACTTACTTTCAGCGGTATGTCGTCGCGGCGGCGCATTTCGAAGTAGGCCAGGCGTATCAGAGCCCGATCCACCGGCGACATGCGCTCCAGGCTCCAGTTGGAAGCGGCCTGGCTTATGTCCGCATCAAGATCGGGCAGATGGCGGCAAACTCCTAAAAAAAGCTCCGCCGCCAACGGCCAGGCCCGCCTGAAGTCGGCCTCGGACATCTCCAGGCCTTGATCCGCATCCTCTTCCGGGGCAAAGTTTTTCTCAAAATTCAAAACAGCCGTCTCCGGCTGGCCGCCGGCCAGATCATACTGAAAAAGAAGGCCCAGCGCCAGTTCGCGGGACAGACGCCTGGCGCCCGGCCTTTTCCCGCGCCCGACCGCTTCGGTCTTAACGACGGCGCTCACTCGTCTTTATCCAGTTCCTTGAAGAGATTGACCATTTCCATCGCCGTCACGACCGCCTCGAAGCCTTTGTTCCCGGCTTTGGCCCCGGCGCGTTCCACGGCCTGCTCTATGGTGTCGCAGGTCAGAACCCCGAAAGCCACCGGCGTCCCGGAATCGAGGGAAACCTGGGCCAGGCCTTTGGTCGCTTCAGCCGCCACATAATCGAAATGAGGCGTGGCGCCGCGGATGACGGCCCCCAGAGCGACGACCGCGTCGTAGCGCCCGCTGTCGGCCAGCTTGCGGGCCGCCAGCGGGAGCTCGAAGGCCCCGGGAGTTTTGACGAGGCTCAGGTTCGCCTCGTCGCCGCCGTGGCGCAAAAAGGCGTCACGGGCGCCTTCGACCAGCCTTTCGGTGATGAAGCTGTTAAAGCGGCTCGCAACCAAAACGATCTTAAGGCCTCTGGCCTCCAGTTGTCCTTCATAAATTTTCATTTTTCACATCGCTGTTTTCAGTCTTTGGCCGGTTGCTTCAAGTTGAGGGCATGCCCCATTTTGAGACACTTGGTTTTCATATAACGATAATTCTCCGGCCGGGCCGGAATTTCCAGCGGCACTCTTTCGGTCACCGTCAAGCCATAGCCTTCCAGGGCCACTATTTTCGTGGGATTATTGGTTATCAGGCGCATTTCCTTAATGCCGAGGTCGCGGAGCACTTGCGCGCCCAGGCCATAATCGCGCAGATCGTCGGCAAAGCCCAGGGCCAGATTGGCCTCAACCGTGTCAAAGCCCTGATCCTGCAGTTGATAGGCCTTGATCTTGTTGGCCAGACCGATGCCCCGCCCTTCCTGCGGCAGATACAGCAGAACGCCGCGGCCGGCCTCATGAATCATTTTCATGGCCGCGTGAAGCTGTTCGCCGCAGTCGCAGCGAAAAGAGCCCAGGGTGTCGCCGGTCAAGCACTGCGAGTGAACCCGCACCAGCGCCGGGCCGCCTTCAGCCAGGTTGCCCACGCTCATGGCCACGTATTCCGCCTTGTCCACCGCATTGGTGTAGACGGCCAGGTCGAATTCCCCGAAGGCGGTGGGCAGTTTGGTTTCGGCCGCCCTCTTCACCAGTTTTTCGTGACTTAGGCGGTAGGCGATGATGTCGGCCACCGTGACTATTTTAAGCCCGTGCCGGGCCGCGAATATCTCCAGATCGGGCATACGGGACATGGCGCCGTCGTCGTTCATCACCTCGCAGATGACGCCGCAGGGCTTCAGGCCCGCCAAACGGGCCAGGTCCACCGAGCCCTCGGTCTGCCCGGTGCGCACCAAAACGCCCCCGGCCTTGGCCCGCAGGGGAAAAATATGGCCCGGCACCACAATATCCCGCGGCCCGGCGCCGTCTTTGACCGCGGCCAGCACCGTGGCGGCCCGATCGGCCGCGGAAATGCCGGTGGTCACGCCTTCACGGGCTTCAAT
>JAISRV010000179.1 GCA_031273445.1 Candidatus Adiutrix sp.
CCTTTTTCGTACATGGATTTGAATTCCTTGTAGCCGCTGCGGCCCATCAGGCCGTAAGTGAATTTCTTGCCCAGCTCCACGCCCGGCTGATCCAGCGGATTAATTTTATAGAGAGCCCCGGAGACGACCGTGGCCACCTCCATCATATGCATCAAATAACCCATTGAGGCCGGAGTGATCTGGGGCATGGAGAGGGTCATGTTCGGGCGCCCGCCGGTGGTCAGAGCGCGCGCCGTGCCCCGTTGCTCGTAGTTCAGCAGTTCGCCCAGAGAGCGCCCTCCGAGATACGAAAGTTCCGGATGTTCATCAAAAATTTGAGGAATGTTCATGTTGTGGCGAAAAGTTTCGGTACGCAGAAAGCAGACTGTTTTGTCGCGCGGACCTTCCATGTAGAGCTGGAGTTGGCTGTGCTGATCCGTGGCGCCGACCGCCTTTATGGCCGTCTGGCCGCTGGCCGTCTCCCGGCCGCTTAAAAGCCTGGACTTGCCCAGAGACTCGTTCCACAACTGCCCGAACCAGTCAGCCGTCGAGGCCAGGGCATCGGCATAGGGCATCATGACCAGTGAACTGCGTTTCTTTTTAGTGGTCAGAAACCAGTTGAGGCCGGCGAAGAGGCAAGCCTTGTTCGCCATAACCTTGTCCATTGATTCGCCTTGACATACAGCCGCGCCGTGCAGAAAATCGGCGATGTTCACCCCGGCCGCGGCCAACGGGGCCAGGCCGACGGCGGTCATCACTGAAAAACGGCCGCCGACGCCGGGAGGCGCCTCCAGAGACGCCAAGCCGTGGCTGTCGGCTATTTTACGAAGAACTCCGCCTTCCGGATCGGTGGTAATAAGAATATGTTTTTTTAAAGAAGTTTTGCCAAGATCACGACGCAGACGATCGTAAATAATCATGAACTGGCTCATCGTCTCAGCTGTGGCGCCGCTTTTTGAAATCACGTTGAAGACTGTTTTGCGTATGTCCAGTCCGTCAAGAAGCACGCTGAAGCTTTCAGGGTCAATATTATCGGCCACAAAAAGTCGGGGCCAGATACGCTTGCCCGACGGCAAGATGTTGTGATTAAGCGGTCTTAAGGCGCCCATCACCGCTTTAGTGCCCAAAGCGCTGCCGCCGATGCCTAAAACCACCATGTTTTCAAAATTGTTACGCAGATCTTCGGCCAAGGACTGGTATTTTTTTACGTCGTCCGCCTTGAAGGGCAGATCCATAAAAGGCAGACCGCCTTTTTTATATTGGGCTTCAACGCTTTTGACGGCTGGAATCAGGGCGTCCTCTATAGTTTTAAAATCGTCAGGCGTCAAGCCCGCTTCTCCCAGCACGTTATTCATGAGATTGTTGTAGTCGAGCGTAATCAGGCTGGCCGGTTTGGCCGCCGCCTTGCCTCCACTGGCTTTGGTCCCGGAAGCCTTCTTTTTTTCAACCATTTTCAGACCCTTTCTGGTGAGAAAGTGAAGCTCGAATATATCAAGAAAGCACTTCCTTATTTTTGCGGCCAGCCTTAAAGACCGATCCGGCTCAGCCGCGTTTATTCTCCGCCGCCGAAACGGCAAAATACGCCGCGGCTTTCCCGGCGACCGCCGGCGTTCAACTATTATAGAACACAAGCGCCCTTAATGGTTGACTTTATTATTGTATAATTATAACATTTTTTCAACCATCGTCGCTCAAACATGAGGCGGCCGGGAGTGCTGATTTTTACGCCGCAGCCTGGCTATATCACTACAAGTCATTAATTATAATACAATTAATGCTCATTAGCAAACCGTTTTTTATCCAGAGAACCATCCCCGCCTGAATCGAAAATGCCGTGAGGCCGCCATGATAGAAGATGTATTGAAAAAAATCGCCCGACAGATCATTGCCCTGAATGAAGAAACTCTCACAACGCTTTTGCCTAAATATAAGGAACGCATGATGGACTTCACCCCGACCCAGGAATGGGAGGAATCGGTAGTCATCTATTTTTTGATCAACGGGTTGCGCATAAAAAATTCACAGTTCAACGATAAAATCAAGGAATATATGTCCACGGCCGGCGATCCTGAAAAAACAGGCCTGCATCATCGGCCTAAACTTCGACTGGTTACCGGCGGCGAAACGCCCTCCAAAGAACCTGACGATCCGCGGAACGAACCGCGCGGCGTTTGAAATGCCGCGGTTTCATGCCTTCAACTAAGTCAGGCGTATTTTTGGCGCGAAATTCCGCTTGGCCCCGGCCGCGACCCGTCCGATAATTATCCCGCGCGACGGCGCGAAAGGAAACATAGCCACATGCCACGAATCAATGAAGGCTGGCGGGCCGGCGGCCTGCTTTTACATCCCACGTCGCTGCCTTCCTTTTACGGCATAGGCGATTTGGGGCCGCAAGCTCACAACCTGGCCCGTTTTATGAAAAAAGCCGGCTTGCATTACTGGCAGATGCTGCCTCTTACCCATACCAGCCCCGGCCTCGGCAACTCGCCCTACTCGGCCTTTTCAGCCTTTGCCGGGAACCCTCTTTTAATCAGCCCTGAATTCATGGCCCGTGACGGCTGGCTGACTAAAGATGAAATCGCGGCCGCTGAAATGCCGGCTTCGCATGTGGTCGACTTCGAAAGGGTCACCTTCAAAAAACTCGCCCTCATTGAATCGGCCTTCGAGAGAGCGGAAGAACGCCTTAAAAACCATGCCGGCTTCAATGAATTTGCCTGGAACAACGGCCCCTGGATGAACGACTACGCTTTTTTTATAGCCGTAAAAAAATATTTCGGCGGCCGCCGCTGGCTGGATTGGCCGGAAGATTTAAAGCGGCGCGACGAGACCGCCCTGCGCCGTTACGGCGCCGACCTGGCCCGCCCCATAATGCGGGAAAAATTCGCCCAATACCTCTTTCACAGTCAACTACTAGAGTTGCGTCAAGCCCTGGCCTATGAAGGACTAGGCCTGATCGGCGATGCGGCCATTTACGTCAACCACGACTCAAGCGACGTCTGGGCTCAGCAACACCTGTTCCATCTGGACAGTGC
>JAISRV010000152.1 GCA_031273445.1 Candidatus Adiutrix sp.
CGATGTTCGGCTTAAGCCCGGCGGCGGCAAAGGCGTTGTCGACATGCAGACGTTCTTCCGTGCCCGCGCGATAGGTCAGGAGCGGGTAGCGGGCGAGCCCCTCCAAGCTGAGTTTGGCGTTCGCCAGGGCATGTTTGGGCGGGAGCAGCGCCTGATAGCCGATGGAGGCGCAACTGAAAGTCGCCAGGTCCGGCAGGCCGCGCAAACGCTCGCCGGCAATGCCTATGTCGGCTTCGCCGTGGCGCAGCGCTTTGGCGACTTCATCGCTTTCCTGCTGCCGCGCCGCGACGGACACGCGAGGGTATTGAGCGTGGAAATCCACGGCCAGAGCCGGCAGGCGGCTCAGGCCCGTGGCGGTGGCCGCCACCCGCAACAGGCCCGTGCTGGATTCCCCGAAACGCCTGGGTATGTTTTGCAGATTGGCCACATCCATCATGATGCGGGAGGCGATGTCCAGCACTTCCTTGCCGGATTGCGTCATGCCCACGAGACGCTTGCCGACGCGTATGAACAGCTCGACCTTTAATTCGTCTTCCAGGGCGCGTATCTGACGACTGATGCCCGGCTGCGAAGTATGCATCGTTTGGGCGACTTTAGTCAGATTAAAGTCGCAATTAGCTGTTTGCTGAATGATTTTAAGCTGTTGTATGTCCATAGTTTTCGCCGTATTTCATATATTGGCCCCGGTCTGCGCATTTTTCCTCGCCTTGTCAGCTTATCTGCGCCAAAATGGCCGGGTCTTTTATCGCGCCGTCCTCCGCCAGCATGACGATTTTCGACATGATTTCCGCCGTCCGGGGGTCGTCGTCGGCAAAGGGCAGGAACACCCGCCCCCGGCGCTGGCTGGGCACGGCCAGGATATTGACCGCCCCCCGGCCCATTTTAGCCGCCTGCGCGCTGCCGAGATGCACGGTGTATTCTCCGAGGCGGCCTTCTATCCTGGCAAAACGATTTTCAACGCGGACATTTTTGAAGCCCGGCCAGCCAAGGTAATCCTCCAAAATATCGAGCCACGAAGGCGAATACATGGCGGCTTCGATGACGCGCTTGTCGGAAACTTTGCCGCCGAGGCTCGCGCGCAGGGTTTCGGCGGAGTCGCCTTCTTTGGGATGGCAGGTTCGCAGCAGATGGGAGAGCACGTCTTTTTTCGTCAGGGCCGTATCGCTGTAATAATAGCCGCGGAACAGGGTTTCGTTTCCCAGGGCCACAAGAATTTTCGCGAACGTCTCGGCCCCTTCGTGCCGGCGGATTTTCGAGGCCAGAGAGCTAACCGCGGTTTGGCTGTCGCCCCGCAGCAGTTCTATTTCGATAATGCGGGCGACGCATCTGTCGGCGATTTTTTTGACGACGGGGAATTTTTCCGCCGTCTCTTTGGCTTCTTTATCCTGAATATTCCCAAAATAGCTGCTCACGTTCCGCTTGCCCGCCATAAAAAATATCCGATAGAGGGCGTCTTCTTTCAAAAGGCCAAGCGCTGTCGCTCTGGCGGCCTGTTCGACAGTGATGATTTTATAAAACTCGCCCTCACGGCGGCCCAGCTCGCAGCAAGCGCCGGCATATCGGGCCAAACGATCGTCATCGTCGACGGCGAGGCTCAAATGCCTAAGAATGAATCCCACTTCGCGGGTGTTGGAAAAAGTCGGAGCAAATTCCCCGCCATACCGCATATCATATCGTTTATCATCGTAAATGGGCCGCTTCCATTTTTCTTCATCGACTTTGGCTAAGAGGTCGGCTATCGCGCCCCCCAGAACGGCGAAGCGCTCGCTCTCGGGAAATTCCGTCCACAGAATATCGACGAGGCTCATCGCCAGCCGGCCGTATTCTTTTTTGGCCTGCCAGGCGATAAAGGCATTGATTTTTTTCGCGTGAAAAATATCCTCCATTATTTCATTCACCCAGTCCTGATAAGGCGGTTTATGCCCGATTTCATGAATGAACATCAAAAGAAACAGTTCGCGGTAACTTACCTGATTGTCTTTGATCCAGGCCCGCCAGACGTCCTGCAAAACAAAACGCTCAAAGGCGGAGAGGTTTAGGTCTTCATGGGCCTCGGCCCGGAACCGCACCCGGTCCAGCGCGCCAAGGGCCGCCTCCTCGTCGCCCGACCAGGTATGGGTCTTGTAGGTAAAATCCTTGTTGGCCTTGATGACTTCGCAGAGCGCCGCGAAAATTTTCCGCGGCCTTTCGGCATCGGCGCCGAAAATAGACTCGAGGGTATTGTTTTTGTCCGGCGCGGGGATCGGAAGTTGGGGCACGTAGTTCGGATCGTAGAGGCCGAAGCCGTTTTCTTTGGCATATGCGGCCTCCTTCGCGGTCAGCGCGTCGATCAGCACCCGCTCTTTAGCCGTCGCTTCAGGCATGAGGGCGATCAGGCCGGCGAGGCCGTCCTGGCCGATCTTGTTTTCTTTCAGCATCAGGGCCAGCAGGTCCAGCCCCGCCAGCCGCTTATGGTCGTTTTTATCGGCCAGCAATGTTTTGAGGGCGGCGAGAGCGCGGCCCGTTTCCAGATTTGAAAGAATCCTGAGCGCGTTTTGCCGGATGTCGCCGGTTTTCAGCGCCAGAAGGCTCATGACGCGGGGAATTTCCGCATCGGTTATTTCAAGAGCGACGATATTTTCCAGGGCCCGGGAACGCACGGGCATGGATTTGTCGTTGAGCGAAGCGAAAAGATATTCGCGCTTGGTTTCGTTATCAGGCGCGTCAAGAAAAAACTTAATGAATTCAGAGCGGTTGGCGGAATCGGCCTTGCCCATGACCGCGATAAGCCGATCAATTTTTTCGGGGTCGAAATCATAAGCCGCGAGGGTCAGGAGCCGCCAAAAAATATCGCCGCGCTCAATGGAAACACTCGACCAGGGGAAGGGCGTGTTTTCCTTTTTGTAGCCCCCGGCGGGAATCGCCGGAATGATATTGAGCAGGGCCTCAAACTGCCTGTCCCGCGTTTTTTTATCGGCAATCCAGGGGATTGCCCGGCACTGTTCGTGGTACGCCTCTTTCGTGCGGTCCCAGACGTAAGGCGGAGAATAATTTCGCATGACGAGACACAGCAGGTCGAGTTCTTCTTTTTCGGGAACTTTCTCGGCGTAGCCTTCAAGATATTTCGCCGCGAGGCCGAACTGCAGCGCGGGGTTCTCCGTCTGCGTCAGGAACGAAAGAAAGACGAGCCGCTGATGCTTTTTCCCCGACATGAGCTTGTCCGCCAGCGAGATGACGCGGTTTACCTCGACGGCCGACTCGGCCCACAGCGCGGCGTAGAGTTCAATGACGTCTTTGCTTTTGGCGGCGGCTTTCCGCGCTTTTTCATCTCTGAGATAGGCGTAGCCCAATTCGAGCAGCTTTTGCGTGACCCGCCGGTCGCCCGCTTCCAAGCCCAGCCCCATCCAGACGTCCGCCGCCCGGGTCACTGACGAATAACGCAGAAGATCGTTGTCCAGAATCGCCTTCATGAATTCGACCAGGGTTTCGAGGCGGCCGGTGTCGGCGTTTTCCAGAATGGACTGGCGGAGGCCTTCCTGAAGCCGCGCCGCCAGAAGCATATTCACCAGCAGGCCCCGGAGTTCCGCGTTTTCGCTTTTGGCGATGCCGCTGATGATCGGGTCGGAAAGCCTGGCCGTGTTGTTGTCGCCCAGCATGATCTCTTTCACCGCGTCTATGACGGCCTTGTCCCCTTCGTCGATGCGGACGGCCAGGAAGTCGCCGTAAATCATCGAACAAAAATCGGCCAGCCCTTTGGCGCTTTCGTTCCCGCGCCGCGGAGCTGAGAGTTCCCTGGCCATGTCGTAGTCTTCCCAGGGAAAACGTAAGGTGTCGAGAAGGTGCAGAAACCGCATGAAGAAGAGTTCCGCGTTTTCGCCGCGGCAGGACCGCCGATAGCTCGAAGGGGAATAGGCGTAAAGGCGCAGCCGGCCCGCGACCTGGCCCGCCCAATCGGCGGCCGCTTTTCCGTGAAGCGCCTCAAAAGCCTGACGGGGGCCGTCGTCGAAAACGGCGGTCATGTCCCGGCCCGAAAGATTCAGCGCCTCGCGCAGGGCCCGCAGGTCTTTTTCCCACTCCTGTCCGTCTGAGCGCGCCGCCAGATAAAGTTTAGCTATTTCGCCCGCTTTGCCGGAAAGCCTCTTCAGTTTTTCGTCGACCGCGGCTCTGTCCATGTCTAAAACCTTCTGCCCGCAAGCATCACGAGCCGGATGAAGGTGACGGCGTCGCCCTCCTTCAGGCTGAAGGGGCCGTTGGGGAAAATTTCGTCTTCGTTTATCAAAACGCGGTAAAGGCCGTCGGCGAAAGACTCCAGGGCATTTTT
>JAISRV010000302.1 GCA_031273445.1 Candidatus Adiutrix sp.
CGGACTTCGGATGTCCGGGGCAGCAATTTTTGCGATATCTCCATATATTACGACCAGCGCGCCAACCTGGCCAAAATCATTTCCGCCGTCGACAACCTGGTGCGGGGGGCCTCGGGCCAGGCCCTGGTCAACTTCAACCTGATGTGCGGCCATCCCCCCGCCGCCGGGCTCGACTTCGCCCCCCTGCGGCCTTAGCGGATATATTCCATGAACAACGACAAAACTGACGGCCAAGGCCAGGCCGCGCCGGACGTTCCGGCCCCGGTCAGCCTGGACGAAATGCGGCGGCTGACCCGGCTGGTCCTGTGGGCCGCCCTGATCGGGGCCGGCGGCTGGCTGAATATTCCCCTGGCCTGGGCCCCCATATCGATGCAAACTTTTTTCGTCCTTCTGGCCGGCCTGATCGAGGGGCCCCGGCTCGGGGCCATGGCCGCCGGCCTTTACCTGTTGGCGGGCCTGTTGGGGCTGCCGGTCTTCACCGGCGGCGTGGGCGGGCCGGCCATCATTTTCCGGCCCAGCGCCGGCTTCGCCCTGGCTTTCCCCCTGGGCGCGGCCCTGGCCGGCCTTGGTTCCAGCCGTTTCAGAGGCAAATTCAGCTTCGGCCGGGCCTTTGTCATGGCGGTCTTGGGCAGCCTGGCCATCCTGGCCCTGGGGTTTGTGGGCCTCCTGGTCAACACGGGCTTGAGCCCGGCCGCGGCCGGGTTGACGCTTCTGACTTTCGTGCCGGGCGATCTGGCCAAAAGCGGCGCGGCCGCCTCCATCGCCTCGGCCCGTCTATTCAGCCGCCGCGGTCTGGCCGAGCCCCCGCCCGCGGGCTTAAAAGGCGACGCTGAGGCCGCCGCCGGCCCTGAGCCCCGGGAGTGAGGGCATGAAAGTTCTGATTTTCGGCGGCGCCGGCTATCTGGGCGGCCAGCTGACGCCGCGGCTTTTGGCGGCCGGACATGCGGTGACCGTCTTCGACAGTCTGCTTTTCGGGGCCGAGGCCTTGGCCCCGCATCTGTCCAACGGCCGTTTTCGCCTGATCGAAGGCGATCTGCGCGACATATCGGCCGTAGGGGCGGCCGTGCGCGGGCAGGACGCGGCCGTGCTTCTGGCCGCCCTGGTGGGGGAGCCGGCCTGCGATAAAGACCCGGCCGAGACCGTGGCCGTGAACTATCTCGGGGCCATGAACGCCATAAAGGCGGCCGTTTATTATCGGCTGCGGCGTTTTATTTTCGCTTCGACCGATTCGTGTTATGGGGCGCAGGAGCAGGTCAATCTCACCGAGACTTCTCCTTTGAAGCCCATTTCGCTGTATGCCCGGTTGAAGGCCAGGGTGGAAGAGGAGTTTCTGAGTCTGCCCCGGCCGGCCGGCTTTCATCCGACAGTGTTGCGTCTGGCCACGCTTTACGGCCTGGCGCCGCGCATGCGCTTTGACCTGATTCTCAACCTCCTGGCCCGCGACGCCGCCCTCGGGCGCGGCGTCCGCATATTTTCAGGCGAACAGTGGCGGCCTTTTGTGCATGTGCGGGACGCGGCCGCCGCCTTCCTCCTGGTTCTGTCCGCCGACCCGGAAAAAGTCTCGGGGCAGGTCTTCAATGTCGGCGCCGACCCTCAGAACATCCAATTCAAGGAGCTGGCGGGCCTGCTAAGGCAGGTTATGCCGGAGGCCGCCATTGAAACCGTGCCGCAGCCGCCGGACCTGCGCGACTACCATGTGTCTTTCGACAAAATCAGGGACGTTTTGCGGTTTGCGCCTGAATTTGAGCCGCTGGATGGCCTCAGGGAAATAAAGGCGGCTATTTTAAGCGGCCTCTTCGGCGACCCTTTCAGCGGCCCCTTCAGCGGCCCCTATGACGCCAAATATCGCAATTCCTGACCGGTTTCTGGAAACATGACCTCGGACATAAAACCCCTGGACAGCTTTCTGTCGTTTGCCCCGCCGCTGATGGGCGAGGAGGAGATCGCCGAAGTTTCGGAGACGCTCCGTTCCGGCTGGCTGACCACCGGGCCCAGGACGGAGCGTTTTGAAAAGGAGCTGGCCGCTTTGGTCGGGGCGGGTCAGGCGCTGGCGGTCAATTCCTGCACGGCCGCGCTGCATCTGGGGCTCCAGGTTCTGGGCCTGGGCCCCGGCCACGGCGTCGTCACCACGCCGCTGACTTTCGCCTCCACCGCTCATGTGATCATGTATCAGAGGGCCAGGCCTTTTTTTGCGGATATTGACCCGGCGACCGGCAACCTCAGCCCCCGGGCCGTCCGGCGTTTTCTGGAGGAGGAGTGTCTCAGGGGCGGCGACGGCCTGACGCGCCACCGGGTCACGGGCGACATCGTCAAAGCCATATTGCCTGTGCATTACGGCGGGCATCCGGCCGACCTGGCTGAATTATGGGAAACGGCGCTGGAGTGGGGCCTGGACATGCTGGAAGACGCGGCCCACGCCATAGGCGCGGCCTACAGGGGCCGGCCCCTGGGCCACAGCGGCTTAAAGCCGGCGGCGGCCGGGCATTTGATGAGCCTGACCGCCTTTTCCTTCTACGCCACCAAAAATCTGGCCACCGGCGAGGGCGGTTTGCTGACCGGTCCGGAGGGCGATCTGATGGAACGGGCGCGGGTCTTGTCCATGTACGGCATCTCCGACAGCCGCCGCATCTGGGGGCGGTACGCGCCCAAGGGTTCCTGGGTCTACGATGTGGCCGAATTGGGCTTCAAGTACAACATGATGGACATACAGGCCGCCCTGGGGCTGCGCCAACTGGAGAAGCTGCCACGGTTCATCGCGGCGCGGGCCGCGCACGCCGCCCTTTACCAGCGCGCTTTCGCCGGCCTGGAGGATCTGGTCAGGAGGCCGGAAACCAAGGCCGGCGTCGACCACGCCTGGCATCTTTACCCCCTGCGGCTCAAGCCGGAAGCCCTGACCATCGGCCGCGACGAATTCATCGAAGAGCTGCGCGCCCATAACATCGGCGCCAGCGTTCTTTTCATCCCTCTCCATTATCATAGTTTCTATCGGGCCGCCCTCGGCTATGCCGAGGGCAGCTTTCCGGAAGCCGAGAATTTTTTCAAAAATCTCGTCAATCTGCCGGTGGCCCCGGCGCATTCGCCGGAGCGGGTGGGCCAGGCGGCGGAAATTGCGGCCCGGCTTTTGAAGAAGCACAGACGATAAAGCCAAAGGCCAACCCGCGCCCAGGCGAAGGCCGAAGGTCGCCCACCCCTCCAGGCCGCAGGCCGTCCCACCCCACGGCCGAAGGCCGCCCCGCCCCGGCCGACCAGCCGCCGCCCGCCAACCAAGCCCCTACGGATAGGATGCGTGAGCATCCGGTGGCCGCGCGGCCCAAGCGCTAGAGCCAGTTTTTTTTGGCGAACCAGATGGCGATTGCCAGCGTTAGGAAGAGCGACAGGGCGCATAAAAAGCCGAAGGCCCAGGGGGCTCTGGCCAGGGGCAGTTCCACGTTCATGCCGTAGAGGCCCGCGACGAGGGTCGGCAGCATCAGCATGATGGTCACGCCGGCCATAAATTTCATGACGGTGTTGAGGTTGTTGGAGATGACGCTGCCGAAGGCGTCGCTCATGCTGGCGACGACCTGGTTGAGGATGTCGGCCATGAAGATGCCCTGCTGGCTTTCAGTGAGCGCGTCGTCCAGAATGTCCAGTTCTTCCTTGCTGATTTGCTGGTTGAATAAATGGGGTTGAAGGAATTTTTCCATCAGGGCATGATTGGTTTTTAGCGCGATGGTCGTGTCGATCAGCGATTTTTGCACATCCAGGAGGGCGAGTATTTCCTCGTTGCGCGGCGACAGCCTCAGCCTGGCTTCGGCCTCGTCGGCCAGGTCTTCCATGCGTTCGAGATTAGTGATGAAGCCGGCGGCGGCGGCGTGGAAAACGGCGAAGGCCAGGCGGGTGCGGGTCCAGTTTCGTCTGCGCTGAAACAGGGGCAACAGCTGATTTTTGACCAGGTCCGCTTTCAGGCAGACGGTGACCAGCCGATTCGGGGTGATGATGATGCCCACCGGAATCGTGGAAAACAGCCGGTCTCCGTCGGCGCTTTTTTCCGCCGACAGGCGGGCGATGACCAAAAGGCAGTCCTCTTCCAGGTCAATGTGCGGCCGTTCACGGTCGTCCAGCGCGTCGTTGATGAACCAGTCGGGCAATCCGCAGGTCTCTCTGACCTGCCGGGCCTCCTCTTCAGTCGGCGCGGACAGGTCTAGCCAGTCGGCCGGCGCGTTTTCCCGGGCCGGCTTGATGAAGCCGTCGACGAATGCATATTTGGTCAGCATCGGAATTAATTGGCTTTGATCATGGTCCAGGCTTCGTCGTAGACGGCGTTGTTGTCCGCGCCGAGGTCTTCAATGTATTCCAGGTTGTCCAGAAGGTCGCCGCTGGGATATATGGCGGGGTTGTTCAGGTCGGCCTCGGGCACGAACTGCCGGGCCGCCTCGTTGGGGGTGGCGTAATGGTTGTAGGCGGCCAGCCGGGCCCCCACCCGGGCGTCAAGCAGGTAATTGATGAACAGGTGGGCTTCATTGGCGTGGGGCGCGTTTTTGGGCACGGCCACGAGGTCTATCCAGACTTCGCCGCCTTCTTTGGGCAGGATATAATGAACCTCCGGGTCTTCCTCCTGGGCGCGGATGCTTTCGCCGTTGTAGACTTGGGCGGCCGCGGCTATGCCGCTCATGACCTTGTTCAGGCCGCCCACGCCGCCGTCGAAGCCAAGGAAGGAAGGACGTTTTTTAGTGGCCATCAGGAGACGCGCGGCTTCTTCGATTTCGTTTTTATTGGTGGAATTCAGGGAGTAGCCCAAATACTTGAGGGCGGCGCCCAGGGCGTCGCGGGCCGTATCGAAAATCACGAAACTGCCGATTTCGCTGGAGGGGTCGAAGATAATCTTCCAGGAGGGTTCCAGGCCGGCTAGGTCGGCGCGGCGCACGACCAGCCCGGAGGTGCCCATTTGGTAAGGGATGGAGTAGACGTTGCCGGGATCGGCTTTCAGGGCGGTGAAGGCCGGGCCTAAATTCTTGAGGTTGGGCAGTTTGGCGTGGTCGAGAGGTTGAATCAGGCCCTTGTTCTTCAGGCTGGGCATGATATAAGTGGAAGGCACGATGATGTCGTATTGGCCGAGACCGCCGCTTTCCAGCTTGGCCATCATCTCTTCGTTGGATTCGTAATGGTCCAGACGAACGTTGACGCCGAATGTTTTCTTAAAATCGCTGATTACCTCGGGGTCCATATATTCAGACCAGATGAAGATATCCAGATTGCCGGCGGCGAAAGCGGCGGGCGCGGTCAGGGCGAGGCAGAAGGCGATAAGGAGCAGCGTTGCGGTTTTTTTCATGGAATCCCCTTTGCTGGTTTGACTTGCCGCCGGCGGAAAGCCCTCCGGCCGGCGTTTCGCGAGACGTCATATTGCTTTATAATATAAGCCCGCTTTTTTGTCCACCATATCTTCAGATTGAAATTACCGACGCGCCTTGCTATTATGAATATGACGCGGCACGAAAGAATGTCTTCAAAACGGGTCGATCGAATCGCCAAGGATTATACGATTCAGGCTGGATGACGGAGGTGTTTATTATGGCGGATACAATCAATGTGACGATACGGCTTGACCGAAAAGTTAAGGAGAACGCTGAAAGACTGTTTGACGAATTGGGAATGAATATGTCCACCGCGTTCAATATCTTCGCTCGCCAGGCCTTGCGGCAGGGTAAAATTCCATTTGAAATTTACGATCGGTTTTACAGTGAAAAAAACCAAGCGGAATTAGACCGCCGGATTGCTGATGTTGAGGCGGGAAAAAATCTCTCTGTCCATGAGTTGATAGAGGCCGGGGATGAATAAAGTTTGGCACGACCGGGCTTGGGATGAATACATGCGCTGGCAAACGCAAGACAGAAAAACTCTTAAACGAATCAATGGCATTTTGAAGGATATAGACCGTTCCCCTTTTTCCGGCATTGGTAAGCCGGAACCGTTAAAACATGAAAGGCGCGGTTTTTGGAGCAGACGCATTGACGATGTGAACAGGATTGTCTACAAGGTGGAAAACGAACAGATAGTTATCGTCCAGTGCGGGACGCATTACGATGATTAGAGATTCTAACCAGGGCGCCGCCCTGGACCCGCGAGCCGCGGCGACGGCTCAGCCCGCGCTTCTTTCCGCGCCGTGGCGGGGCTGTCTGCCCCGGCCGACCAAAAGCCGCCCGCCGACCAAGCCTCTACGGATCGGATGCGGAGCATCCGGGG
>JAISRV010000305.1 GCA_031273445.1 Candidatus Adiutrix sp.
GGCACTTCCTCGTAGCTACCCTCCAGGTCGTAGGCCAGCCAGACCTCCCAGCCGGCCCTCTTCAAAAGGGCTGATTCCACGAAATCATGGCTCATGATGTCGCCGCCCAAAGGCGCCAGCCCCGACAGCCGGGGCAGGCCGCAGTGCTCCATAAACGGCCTGATTCTGATAATGGCGTTGTGGCCCCAGAATATGGCCCCGCCCAGAAGAAGCCAGTTGAGCCCGGCGGAGAACAGGGGGCCGTAGGCCTGGCCGCAGAACTGCTGCAGCCGGGCCAGGGGGCTGGTCTTCATGGCGGCGACGGGCACGGTTTGGATAAGGCCGGCCTCGGGCCGCTTGATCATCAGGCGGACGAGGTCGACCAGCGTTCGGCCGCTCATGACGCTGTCGGCGTCCAGAACGATCATGAATTCAAAATCGGCGCCCCAACGGCGGCAGAAATCGGCGATGTTGCCGCTTTTGCGCTTGAGGTTGACCCGGCGGCGGCGGTAGTGAAGGCGCCCGGCGGCGCCCAGTTTTTCAGTAAAGGCGGCCCAGACCATTTCTTCTTCCACCCAAAGGTCCGGGCTTCTGGAGTCGGACAGGATGAAAAATTCGAAATGCGGCAATTGCCCGGTCCGGTCGAGCGATTCATATATGGCCGCCACCGCGGCCATTACCCTCACGATGTCTTCCTGGCATATGGGCACCAGAACGGCGGTGGGATGGCCGCTCAGAGGCGTCTGATCCGGCCGGCCGGCTTCGTTTTTGAGGAGGCGGCTGACGGCGCCCGGGTCGGCGCGCCGGGCCAGCGTGATCAGACCGAAAAAACTGAGCCAGAAGCCCTGGGCGATGCCGCCGAAGAGGATGGCGAAGACGACGATTATGGCTATTTCCAGCGGGTTGTCGCCGCGGCCCGGCAGAGTCTGGGCCATAAGAAAAGCGGCCAGAACGGCCGGGCCGGCGGTGAGGGTCATAAAAATAAACTGCCGCCGTAAAGCTGTTTTCGGCCACTGGCGATAATAGTCGGTCGTCATCTTAAACCCGTCTCTAAAAAAACGGCGCGGGCCGCCGGCCTACTTCAAACGGTCAAAACCCGGGCCGGACTGGTAATAGCCTTCCGGCCCCAGGTAGCAGTTAACCAGGTGGGCTATGCATTGCCGTCCGTCGGCATAAATGTCGGCCACGTTCAGGCAGGCGAAATCCTGGCGTATGGACCAGGACAGTTCAGGCGGCACTCGTAAAAGACGGCTCCACAGGGCTTTGCAGACGCCGCCATGGGCCGCCAAGGCCACCCGGCCGCCGTCAGGGTGGGCGGCCAGAAGCTCATCCAGCGCCCGGCTGATGCGCCTGTGAAATTCGCCGTAGCTTTCTCCGCCGCCGGGGAAGGCGGTCTCGAGGCCTTCGGCGCTGAATAATTTTTCAATCAAGCCGCGGTCGTCCGCCGCGATCTGACTGTAATTCCAGCCTTCCCATTTGCCGAAATGCATTTCGCGCCATTTCGCGTCCTGGATGAGCGCGCCGCCGGAGCGCTCGGCGATCTGCCGCCCGCCATAGACGGCCCGGCTTAAATCGCTGGAATAAATCGCGTCGAACTTGATCGGGGTCAGGGCCTCAGCCGCTGTTTCCAATTGGCGGCGTCCTTCCGGGGTCAGCGGGGCGTCGCGCCAGCCGTTGAAGGGAGGCTCGTCGAAATTTTCCGTCTGCCCGTGTCGCAGAAAAAAAAGGCGCAAGGGCCTGTCCGCGGTCATAAAAACTCCTCTGGGCGTTTTTTTAAAAATATTCCTATTTGGCTGGGCTGACATGATCGCAGCCAGGCAAAAAATGTGATTTTTGCCTGGCGAGCGAGTTTATCGCTCTTTCAACCAGTCGCTTCGCTCCGTCGCCCCTCTCCGGGGGCGACTTGCTTTTTAAAACTAACGCCAGGTCGTGTTTTGAATTTTAGTTTAGTAGTTAAAATTACGGAGGCCGGCTCAAGCGGCCGCCTCGCCGGCCCCTTGCCCGGGGCTGCCCTCCGTCATAAAAGGTGGATGGTGTCGAGGTTGTGGCTGGTTTGTTCCAGAACAGGGTGTTGTTCGGATTGAGCGTTTTGCCATAGTTTGACGATGTCGTTGAGGGAGGCGAAGAAGACGTCCACCACCGCCGGGTCGAAGTGGCTGTCGCGCCCGGCGCGGATGATGTCCACCGTCTGGTCCACGGTCAGGGCGGGTTTATACGGGCGCTTGGACATGAGCGCGTCAAAGACGTCGGCCACGGCCACAATGCGCCCGGCCAGGGGAATCCTGGTTCCGGACAGGCCGTTGGGGTAGCCGGAGCCGTCCCATTTCTCGTGGTGGGTGAGGGCGATGATTTCTCCCAGGCGCAGAAAACCGATGTTCGAGCCTTCCAGTATCTGGCCGCCGAAAATGGTGTGCATGCGCATCTTGGCCCATTCCTCGTCATTTAAGGGGCCGTTTTTCAGCAGGATGCGGTCGGGTATGCCTATTTTGCCGATGTCGTGCATGGGGGAAGCGTAGAGAATGCGCTCCACCACCACGGAGCCGAGCCCCATGCGCTCGGCGAGGAGCGCGGAAATGCGGCTCATGCTGATTATATGGTTGCCGGTGTCTTCATCCTTATATTCAGCGGCCCGGGCCAGCCGGAATATGGTTTCAAGAGAGGCGTCGCGCAGCTTGGCGTGGGCCTCGGCGATTTTTAAGC
>JAISRV010000312.1 GCA_031273445.1 Candidatus Adiutrix sp.
CAATCAGCACCAAAAAGCAATTCAAGAATTTGGATTTACATGGCCATGTATTTTGAATCAGATTCAACATTGATCCTGTAAATACAATGAGTTGTGCAAAATAGGCTCAGGAACTTCAGGTTAAGCGCCGAAGAGCAGGCCCCCTTCCGGGCCAAAGCGCCCGAAGTGGCCAAAAAATTCGTGGAAATGGCCGGGCCTGAGGCCCAGAAGCTGCTCGACGCCCTGGCCGCCGAGGTCAAACAGCTGGAAGAGGCTAAAAAATAGCTCCGCGCGGCCCTCGGCAAGCGCGGCGGCGCGGCCACGAATCCGGGCCGGCCGCCGCGCTTCCGGGCCGCTTCCGGCGGAAATCCACCGGGCATTTGAGATATTCCGCGCCATAACCGAAGCATAAAATCATCAGCGTGTAGCCCGCCGCGTGCCCCGAATAAGGAGTCATCATGAAAAACGTTTGGGAAGAAGCTCAGTTCAACCTGCGGACGGCGGCGGAGACCATGGGTCTTGAACCGGAAATAACCGAAAGGCTGCTGACGCCCATGCGCTTTACGGAGTTCACCATACCCGTGCGCATGGACGACGGCCGGAAAAAAATATTTACCGCCTACCGCAGCTGGCATCAGGACGCCACCGGCCCGACCAAAGACGGGACCCGCGTCCGCCCGAATCTGACCCCGGAAGAAATAAAGGCCCTGTCGCTGTTTATGAGCATCAAGCACGCCGTGGCCGGCATCCCCGCCGGCGGCGGCAAAGGCGGCATCAAGGCCGATCCGGCGGCTTTGAGCGAAGGCGAATACGAACGGCTCATCCGCGGCTTCATGCGGCGTTTGGCCCCCAAAGGGGCTTTCGTCGATATCCCCGGCGCGGACATCGGCACCGGCGCCCAGGCCATGGCCTGGATGCTGGACGAATATGAGCAGATGAACGGCTTTCATTCCCCGGCGGCCGTCAACGACAAACCCTTCGAACTGGGCGGTTCGCGCGGCGGCTTTGAAGCCACCGGCTGGGGCGTGGCCGCCTGCGCGGAGCGCGCGGCCGGGGAATTGAAGCTGGCCGGCGGCCGGGTGGTCATTCAGGGTTTCGGCCAGGTGGGTTCGATCACCGCCGGCGCCTTATTTCAGTCGGGCTATAAAATCGTGGCCGTTTCCGATATATCCGGCGCCGTCGCCGCCCAAAAGGGCTTGAATATCCCGGCCCTGGTCGAGCATGTCGAAAAAACCGGCCAGGTCGCCGGCTTCGGCGAAGCTTCGGCCGCCCCGGCGGCCGCCCTGCTGGAGACGGATTGCGACATCCTGATCCCCGCCGCCGTGCAGGACGTGATCACCGAGGAAAACGCCGGCCGCGTCAAGGCCGGGCTTATCGTCGAGGCCGCCAACGCGCCCACCACTCCGGCGGCCGACGCCGTTCTTTTGAAGCTGGGCCGGACCATCGTGCCCGACGTCGTCGCCAACAGCGGCGGGGCCATAGTTTGCGATTTCGAGCGTTCCCAGGGGCTTTCCAATGACTACTGGAGCCTGGAAAAAGTGCGCGAAAAATTGCGCGGGCGTATCCTGACCGCTTATGACGAAGCCAGGGCCCAGGCCGCGGAACGCGGGGTCTCCATGCGCCAGGGCGCCTGGATCAACGCCCTTTCCAAGATTCGCGCGGCCATGATGTGGCGCGGCTGGTGCTAAGGCCGTTCGCCGACGCGCGAAGAGTTTCGTCTCCCGGCGGCCCGAGGCCGCCGGTCTTTACAAACAGGGAGTTTATGATGAATTTTGAATTATCCGAATTTCACGAGCGCCTCCGCAAAGTCAAAGCCTCGATGTTTCATCGTAAAATGGAAGTGCTCATAGTTTCCGACCCCAGCAATATGCACTATCTCTCCGGTTATGACGGCTGGTCTTTTTACGTCCATCAGGGCCTGATCGTGGCCCTGGATCACGACGAGCCCATCTGGTGGGGCCGCGGCATGGACGCCAACGGCGCCAAGCTCACTTCCTGGCTTAAACCTGAAAACATCCGCCCTTATGCGGACGACTACGTTCAGAACCCTTTGAAGCACCCCATGAGCTTCGTGGCCGATCTCATCCGCGAACACGGCTGGGAGCGCAGGAACATCGCCGCCGAACACGACAACTACTGGTTCACCGGCAAATGCCTGACGACTCTGGCCGGGGAGTTTCCCGGCGCCGGCGGCATCATTGACGCCACGGGCCTGGTCAATTGGGCGCGCCTGATCAAGTCGCCCAGGGAAATAGAATACATGCGCCAGGCGGCCAGGGTCTGCGAAAAAGTCATGCGGACCGCCGTGGATTCGATTCAGCCGGGAAAACTGGAACGGGCCGCGGCGGCCGGCGTCTATCAGGCCTGCGTCATGGGCCTTGAGGAGGCGCCGGGCGATCATCCGGCCATCTTTCCCATCATGCCTTCCAACGAACGCACCACCTGCGCCCACCTGGGCTGGGACCCGGCCAGGGTTTACGCTACGGGCGACCTGGTTCTTCTGGAATTGACGGGCGTGCACAAGCGTTACCACTGCCCCCTGTCGCGCACGGTTTTTCTGGGGGAACCGCCGGCCAGGCTGAAGAACATAGCGGAGGCCGTTCTGGCCGGGGTGGAAAAAGTGCTCGACTTCATCAGGCCCGGGCTCACGGCTGAAGAAGTCGAGGCCGAATGGCGTAAGGTCATCGCCAAATACGGCGTCGTCAAGCCTTCGCGTCTGGGTTATTCCATCGGGGCCAGCTATGTGCCCGACTGGGGCGAGAGAACGGTGAGCTTAAGGCCCGGGGATAAAACCGTTTTGGAGCCGAACATGACCATGCACCTGATGCCCGGCATCTGGGAGGACGATCTGGGCTTTGAATCCAGCGAGCCTTTTCTGGTCACGGCCAACGGCTGCGAGCCGTTTATGAATTTTCCCCGGGGCATTCTGAGGTCCGTATGAGAGACGTCAAAGAGATGGCGGCCGGCGCCGCCGAGGCGATGACGGCTCTGCGCCGCGACATTCACCGGAACCCGGAACTGGGCCGCCAGGAAGGCCGCACGGCCGCCCTGGCGGAAAGCGCTTTGCGGGAACTCGGCCTTGACGACGTCAAGCGCGTTTTCGGCACGGGGGTGACGGGGCTTCTCCGGGGCGGCCGTCCCGGGCCGACGCTTCTTTTGCGGGCGGATATGGACGCCCTGCCGCTGGAGGAAGAGGTCGATCTGCCCTTCAAATCCATCGTTCCCGGGGTCATGCACGCCTGCGCCCATGATGCCCATACGGCTATTTTGCTGACCGCGGCCGAGCTTCTTTCGGAGCTTAAGGAAGAATTGTCCGGCGCGGTGAAGTTTTGCTTTGAGCCCAACGAAGAAGAAGTCGGGGCTTTGGCCATGATCAGGGAAGGGGTGATGGAGTCGCCCCGGGTCGACGCCGCCGCGGGTCTGCATCTGTGGGCGCCGCTGCCGTTGGGCAAGATAGCCGTGGATGCGGGGGCCTGTTGGGCCGGCATGGATCATTTTCTGATCAAGGTCAAGGGCCGGGGAGGGCATACCGCGAGCCCCCACACGGCTGTGGACCCGATTCTGGCGGCGGCCCAGATAATTCAGGGCGTCCAGGTCATGCAGAGCCGGGAGCAGGACCCTTTCCTGGCCTCCTCGCTTGTCTTCGGCCGCATCGCCGGCGGCTCGGCCGCCAACATAATTCCCGATGTGGTGGAACTGGAAGGAACCCTTCGCTATCTTTTTGACGGCAGCGACGAAGGGCCATACAAGCCGCGGGTTCGTTTCCGGAATTTGGTCGAAAGCCTGGCTTCCGCTTTCCAGGCCAGGGCGGAGGTCGATTTTTACTGCTCGCAGCCGCCCCTGGTCAATGACCCGGCCATGACCGCTCTGGCGCGCGAGGCCGCGGTCGAGACCCTGGGCGGCGATGCGCTGGTCAGTTTTCTCAATCTGGGCGGCGAGGATTTTTCGGAATTCGCGGCCAGGGCGCCCTCTGTTTTCGCCATGATCGGCTGCGGCAATGATGAAATCGGGGCCTCGTATCCCCATCACCACCCTAAATTTAAAATAGACGAGCGGGCGCTGCCCATTGGTCTTGAGTGGCTGCTGCGCACGACCCTGAAATTTCTTTCCTGAGGCGGGACTAATATTATGAAGGCCGTCAGACAACCTGACCTGGGCGACGTTTTCGCCGCCCGCAAACGCATCGGAGGTCTCGTGCGCCGAACTCCTTTGGTGAAGGCCGAAGAGCTTTCGCTGGTTTTGGGCTCCGATGTCTATTTGAAACTGGAATGCCTCCAGATAACCGGGTCTTTCAAGGCCAGAGGCGCGGCCAACCGGCTGCTGAGCCTGACCGGGGAAGAAAGGCGGCGCGGCGTCGTCGCTTTTTCGACCGGCAACCATGGCCGGGCCGTGGCCGCCTTGAGCCGCGAATTGGGCATACCGGCGGTCATCTGCCTGTCCACCCGCGTGCCGCGCTATCGCCTTGAGGCCATGCGGGTTTTCGGCGCCGAAATAGCGGCTTATGGCCAAAGCCAGGACGAAGCTTATCTGAAGGCCCTGGAAATTCAGAAGGAAAGGGGCCTGACCATGGTCGCTCCCTTTGACGACCCTTACGTCATCGCGGGGCAGGGGACCATCGCTCTGGAGATCATGGAAGAGCTGCCGGAAACCGCCCAGGTGGTCGTGCCGCTTTCCGGGGGCGGGCTTTTCGCCGGCGTGGCCCTGGCGGCCAAGACCATTAGCGGGTCTATAAAAGCCGCGGGCGTCTCCATGGCGGTTGCCCCGGCCATGATCCGCAGCCTGGAAGCCGGCCGGCCCGTGGAGATCGAGGAAAAAGACAGCCTGGCCGACGCCCTTCTGGGCGGCGTCGGGCTTGACAACGCGCATACCTTTGAACTGACCAGGCGCTATATCGACCAGACGGTCCTGGTCAGCGAAAGCGAGATCGCCGCGGGCATGTTCCACGCTTTCGACAAAAGCCGCCTGGCGGTGGAAGGCTCCGGGGCCGTGGGCATCTCCGCCATTCTGGCCGGCCGGATCGAAAAAAGTTCCGGCCCCACGGTCGTGGTGGTCAGCGGCCAGAACGCCTCGCCCGGCTTTTTGTCGGGCCTTTTCGCCGAGCACTATAAACAGGAGCGGACTTTATGAACCCCAACCCATTTTTCGCCGCCGAAGAATACGGCGCGCGCCTCAAGGCGACCAAGGAACGCATGTATCGGGAAGGTCTTGAGGTTCTGTTGGTCACGGACCCGGCCAACATGAATTATCTGAGCGGCTATGACGGCTGGTCGTTTTACGTTCATCAGGGCCTTCTGATCCTGATGGACCGCGAAGAGCCCGTCTGGTTCGGCCGTCAGCAGGACGCCAACGGCGCCCGCCTCACCACCTGGCTTAAGGACGAAAACATCCGCGGCTATATGGACCATTATGTCCAGTCCAACCTGCGTCACCCCATGGATTTCGTCGCCGACCTTCTGCGCGGGTTCGGGGCGGACAAGCGCCGCCTGGGCGTGGAAATGGACAGTTATTATTTCACCGGGCAGTGCCTGGAGTCGCTCTCGGAAAATCTGGACCAGGCGGAAATAATGAATGCCCATCTTTTGGTCAACTGGGTTCGCCTGGTCAAATCTCCGCGGGAAATAGCCTATATGCGCGACGCGGCCCGGATTGTGGAAAAGGCGATGCAGACCGCGATAGAGACCATTGACGCGGGCGTGCGCGAAGGCGACGCCGCGGCCGAGGTTCTCAGGGCCCAGCTGCGCGGCACGCCGGAATTCACCGGCGACTATGCCTCCATCATGCCCATTATGCCTTCCGGCCTCCGCACGGCCACCGCCCATCTTTCCTGGGTCGACCGCCGCTATGAGAAAGGCGATCTGGTCTTGCTGGAGCTGGCCGGCAACCGCCATCGCTACCATGCGCCTCTTTCGCGCACCCTGATCATAGGGACGCCGCCGGAAGAACTTTCGGACATAGCCAAGGGCGTTATAGACGGTTTGAACGAAGTCATAGACTTCATCCGGCCCGGCGTCACCGGGTAAGAGGTCGAAGCCGCCTGGCGGAAAGCCGTCAGCGGCACGAAAGTCGTCAAAGAGTCGCGGATGGGCTACGCCTACGGCAACAACTATCCTCCGGACTGGGGCGAACACACGGTCAGCCTGCGCCCCGGCGACAAAAACGTCTTCGTTCCCGGCATGACCATTCATGTCATGCCCGGCGTATGGCTTGACGAGTTCGGTTTCGAGTGCAGCGAGCCGATCGTCGTCACTGAAAAAGGCTGCGACTGTTTCGTCGATTTTCCCCGCCGCCTGTTCGTCAAATAGACCGGCGGGCGATGAAGGCCGTGAGGCCTTATAAACAGGAGAGATCATGAGCGAACGAGAAATTATTTACACCGACAAGGCGCCGGCGCCGGGGCCGTATTCGCAGGCCGTCAAATACGCCGGGCTGGTCTTCGTTTCCGGGCAAACCCCGGAAGACCCCGCGACCGGCCGGCCCCTCAAAGGCTCCATGGGCGAGCAGACGGAAATCGTGCTCGCCAACATCAAGGCCATTCTGGAAGCGGCCGGCTCCAGTCTGGAAAAAGTGCTGAAGGTCAATATTTACCTGAGCGATATCGCCAAAAAGCCGGAGATGAACGAAGTCTATAAAAAATTTTTCCCTCATGACCCGCCGGCCCGCATAGCCATGGCCGTCAAAGGGCTCGACGACGGCCTGGATGTGGAAATAGACGTCATCGCCGCGGCCTGAGCCTAAGTGAACCGTGCGGTTAGTTCCTTCTAACCGCACAGTCTAATAGGGAATCTTAAGCCTTTTGGATGCGCAAAGCCGATCCCCCGATCCAGGTAATTTGTCGCAGCAAAGCGATAATGTCATGTTTAAGCAAAGTAGAAATGTCCTATGAAGATAATATTTAGTATTTATTTAATAATCGTGATTCAGGCGAGTGCGTTAATTGAAAAATATACCAAACTCTTTGTGAACAAAGCCTTTACAGGGGCAGGTACGCATTTTCCGGATGAACCATAATGCCGGAATATGCGGCGGCTATTCTTCGGGGAGGTTCGGCGAGACGGGTTCGGGGCCGTCGCCCTGCTCCTGAATCGTCAGGCCGACTTCGGCCATGCGTTTTTTTAATAGCGATAGGCTGGTGTTGTATGATTCGCGATCCGGATCCAGTTGAACGGCTTTGGCTATGTCGGCGTAGGCTTCCGCCAGCTTGCCCTGCTGCTCATAAACGCGGCCGCGGAAAAAATGCGCCTGGGGATAGCCGGGCCATTGCCTGAGCGCCCTGGTGAAGTCGAAGATCGCTTCTTCCAGTTGCCGGTCGTCGCGTTTGGCTTCGCCGCGCAGAAGATAGCTTATGGCCCGCTCACGGCGGGTCAGGCCGCGCCTTTGGATTATTTTGGTGTAGCCGGCGATGGCGGCTTTGTAGTCGCCGCGCCTGTTGGCCAGATAGGCCGCCTCCACCAGGGCGATAGGGGCGGCGCCGGGCGTCTCGCCGGAGGAGGCTTCCTGGGCCGCAAGAGGCGGGGCCGGCCCAGCCAGCCCCATCAAAAGAGCCGCTATAAGGGCGCATTTCAGAGCCGCGGCCATATAAATCAGCTTAGCTCCAGAAGGTCGCGGGCCTCGATCAGGGTCGCCCTGATCTTCCAGGCGCCGGCCGCCGTCAGTTCTTCCGCCGAGGCGCCCGCTTGCAAAAGCCCCAGCCCTTTGATGCCGGCGGCCCGGGCGGCCTGCATGTCATAGACCGCGTCGCCGATATAAATTGCCTGCCCCGGATCAGTTTTGAGGCGGTCCATAGCCAGATAAAGCATATCCGGGGCGGGCTTGCCGCGGGCCACGTCGTTGGCGCCCACCGCGGCGTCGAAATAGCGCGACAGCCCCGTGGAACTGAGGGCCGCCCAGGCATTGCCGCGGTTGGTGGCCAGGGCCAGAGCGGCGCCTTTGGCGTTCAGCTCGGCCAGCATCGCCTCGGCGCCGGGAACGATTTCCAGGTAATTTGCTTCCCGCCCGGCCACTTCGGCTACAAAGTATTCGCTCCATGCGGCTTCATAGCGGCCCCACAGGGTCGTCCAAAAATCTTTAGTCTCAAGGCTCATGACCCGCCTGGTTTCGCTTTCCGTGACCGGGGGCAGATTAAAATGCCTGGCTATTCTATTCAGCCCCCTGGTGACGGCAAAAATGGAGTCCACCAGGGTCATGTCGAAGTCAAATATGAAGGTCGTCGTCATTTTAAGATTATTCTTTGTTTTTTAGGAAAAAATCGACCAGGTCCGACCGCGAATCCCCAGCATAGTCAAGGGCGCAGCGGCCCTGATTGTCCTGCTCATAAGGGTTCAAGCCCCCGCTGACCATTAGTTTGGCCACCTCGGCGTTGGGGTTGAGCCAGGCGGCCAGCATCAGGGCGTTGCGGCCTTGGGCGTCTTTGGCGCTGAGGTCGGCGCCGGCGATGATCAGGGCTCTGGTCACTTCCGGGTTGGCGTTGGCGGCCGCCGCCAAAATAGGCGTCAGGCCGTTGGCCCGCCGGGCGTTTATGTCCGCGCCCGTTTCATTTAAAACGTATTTTGCCGCTTCGGGGTTGCCGTTGCTCAGGGCGGCCAGCAGCAGAGCGTCGGCGCCGGCGCCGTCGACCGCCTTGACGTCGGCGCCGGCTCGTTTCAAAAAACGTAGTATTTCAACGTTGACATTGCCGGCCGCCGCGGCCAGAAAAGGCGTCAAGCCGGTCTGATCCCGGGCTTCGAGGTCCGCGCCGTCTTGGATCAGCCGCTCAATTACTTCGACGTTCTGATTGTTTCCGGCCGCCAGCATTAGAGCGGTCTGGCCGGCGTCGTTTTTTTCATTGATTTTTGCGCCGAGCTTCAGAATTGTGACTACGGCTTGAAGGCCACTGAGGCTGGCCGCCTGCATTAAAGGGGTCAGACCATTTTTGTCGCGGGCGTCCACTTTTGCGCCGGCTTTGCCCAAAAGCAACAGCGCGGCCGGGTTTTTAAGCACGGCCGCATGGTGCATGGCCGTGCCGCCGTTAAAGTCGCGCTGATCAAGGTCGGCCCCGGCTTTGAAAAAAACTTCAAGCGCGGCCGGGGTATTAAAATTTACGGCGAACATCAGCGGCGTCAGGCCGAACATTTTGTCTTGCGCGTCAAGTCGCGCGCCTTGGGAAATCAAAAATTCAACGGCGTCAAAATTTTTGTTGAACCCCGCGGCGGCCATCAGCGGCGTCAGGCCGTCGCTTTCATCGGGCTGATTTAGGTCGGCGCCCAGGTTCAGGGCCTGGCGCATCTCTTCGACCGTGCCCTGCTTGAAAATGGCCATGAGGCCGCCTTCGGGCCCGGCTTTACCGGCTTCCGGCGCAGACGGCGCATCGGCGGCGAGTCGGGCGGCCGGGGTCAGGCAGAAAATCGACAGTCCCAAAAAAAAGGCCGTTCTCAACCATTGAACAAGCAAAACGCTCATGCTGCTCTCCATACCCTACAAGCCGGCGGCAATCACGGCAGCCTATTTGAGCGAAATAGCCCCTCAGGGCATAATAATGCCCGCACTTAGCGCGGCGGCTTTTGAGGCGATTAAGGGGACGTTTGCGCATCCTCTTAAAATTAAATCGTGTTCAAGGCGGCCCGGCCTATCTATAAGCATCCCGTTTGGTTAGTTCCTTTTCAAATGCGACGGCGTTCCCAGCCGCAAAATAAGGAACTGTTAATTCAGAGAGTCTTTCAAAGACTTGGCCACTTTAAATTTTATGGCCTTGTGAGCTTTCACCACCGCCGGCTCCTTGGTTCTGGGGTTGCGGGCAATTCGTTTTTTGCGCTTGACCACTTCAAAAACGCCAAGGCCGAACATCGCAAAACGCCCTTCTTTTTTCAAAGTTTTGGTGATTTGAAGAATGATTGCGTCCACAACCTCCTTTGAAGCCGCTTTGGTCAAACCTGTTTCGCCGGCCACATGGGCGATCAATTCCGACTTGGTCATGTGCCTTCTTTCTCCTTAAACGTTATTTGATTGGTAATATCCGCCGTGAAAGAAGGCCGGCCATGGACGGTCGGCCGCCTGCCTGACGGTTGAATCCGGTAAGTTCGCAATATGTTCGCCGTGAGGCAGGCCGCCAAAAAAACCGCGACGCGGTCGCTTGGGCGACGCGCCGGCAGAATCAAAGCCCAACTGGTTTGGATATCGCGCCAAGATGCTTTTTTAGGGCATACTTCAGCAAACACCAGTCGAATTGGCTAATAAATATAGCAGGACCCCACAAAAGAAGCAAGCGGCGCAAGCTTATTAACCGCCAAGGCAATCGCTTAAAGAACGTAAGCATGTGAAATAACAAATATTTCCAAATTGATGTTCTAAAAAATCACCTTGACGTTTCAATAGGGGATGTTCAAGCGATCGCCCCGAAGCTTGACTCCAGCCTTTTTCCGGGGCGGCGCGGTCTGAGCCGGGAAGGCCGTCGCGCGGTCAGGAAACTTTGGCGCGGTTGCTCTGCCAGTTCCAGGCCGTGCGTATTATATCGTCTAGACAGGTCATGGCCGGCGCCCAGCCCAGCGCCGCTTTGGCCTTGTCGGCTGAGGCCACCAGCACTGGGGGGTCCCCGGGGCGGCGATGGGCGAACTTATAAGGCACCCACTGGCCGGCGACGCGTTCGGCCGCGGCCAT
>JAISRV010000314.1 GCA_031273445.1 Candidatus Adiutrix sp.
CAATCAGCACCAAAAAGCAATTCAAGAATTTGGATTTACATGGCCATGTATTTTGAATCAGATTCAACATTGATCCTGTAAATACAATGAGTTGTGCAAAATAGGCTCAGGAACTTCAGATTATAGAATTGCTGCTTGTTGATATGTTAATTGGCGTCAGTCTTGCTTATCCGCATTATTTGCAGACCTGGTTTCGCCTAGCGCGAAAACGCCGGCGGGCCGGCCTGTTTTGAGCGAAGCCGAGCGGGCCCGGAAGCGTGTGGTTGGTTAATCATGCCGTCCGTCATGAAAAAGAAGAACACGTCTCCAGTCAGGCGCAACGCCGCGGCGACCCGATTGCGTATTCTTGACTCGGCCAGAGCCGCCTTTTACCGCGCCCCTTACGAGCGCGTCGGCCTTCGAGACATCGCCGCCGCCGCGGGCGTGGACGCATCTTTGATAAACCGTTATTTCGGTTCTAAAAAAAATCTTTTTCAGGAGGCGCTTACCGGCGCTTTCGAGTTTGAAGCGTCGCTGGAATCGACTGAAAAGTTCGCGCGCGCCTTCGTAGGGTATGTGGCCAGGCAAAAATGCGGCGGCTCAGCGGCCGACCCGGCGGATAAACTGGGCGTCATACTGCGATCGGCCGTCAGCCAGGAAGCCTCGCCGATCGTTTCAGGCATATTTCATCGTGAATTCACCCTGTATTTGGCTGGGCTTCTGCCGGGGCGGGATCGAGAGATGCGGGCGGCCATGGTCGGGGCCTATCTGGCCGGATTCCGCCTCCTGTGCGAAGCTTTGGACGAGCCGAGCCTGAATCCGGCCGATTCGGAAAAAATCGTCGCTCTGTTGATTAAGGCCTTGAAGCCGTGTTTTGAAGGCGATTGATGGCTAGCGCCCTGTGCGGTTAGTTCCTTAAGCTTAATTCCGGCCCTGCTTTGAGGGACGGAATTGACCGCACCACAGTCCAATAGACCGGCCTGTTTGTCGCTCAGGCGAGGTCCAGGGCCATGCGGTCGGCGATTAAAAAGCCTTTTTCCGTCGGGCGTATGCGGCCGTCCTGGCGCGTCAGGCAGCCCGTTTTGACGAATTCATCCAGTTTCGGGGTCCCGGCCAGAAAACTTTCAGGCAACCCTTCGGCCAGACGCAGGCCCAGCATGACTTTTTCCAGCCGCACCGCCTCCCTGTCAAGTTCCTCCGTAAAGGCCCGGGCCTGAGCCCCGGAAGCCAGAGCCGAGGCCCATTGACGCGTCGACGATACATTGGCCCAGCGTTTTTTACCGTCAAAGGAGTGGGCCGAAGGCCCCAGCCCCAGGTAGCTCAGGCGGCGCCAGTATTTGAGGTTGTGGCGCGACTCATGGCCCGGCCGGGCTAAATTGGAGACCTCATAGCGATAATAGCCGCGGGAGGACAGGGCCTCGCGGCTGATGAGAAACATGTCGGCCGCCATGGCGGCCGATGCGGGCGGCGGCAGCAGTTTATCGGCTATGGAGCGGGCCAGGGGCGTGCCCGGCTCCACCGTCAGATTGTAGGCGGAAATGTGTTCCGGCGTCAGATCGGCGGCCTTGATCAGATCGGCGCCCCAGTTTTCCAGATCCTGCGAAGGGTGCCCGTAAATCAGGTCCAGGCACAGGTCATATGGTTCCGCTTTCAGGATTTCCGCCGCCTGATAGTTTTGGCGGGCCGAGTGTCCGCGTCCCAGAACATCGGCCAGCCAACGGTCGTCGAAGGATTGAACGCCCAGAGACAGGCGGGTGACGCCGGTTTCGGCCCACAGGCGGGCCGCCGGGCGAGAGACGTCTTCAGGGTTGGCCTCCAGCGTTATTTCCGCGACTTCGGAGAGGTCAAGAGGGGCCAGGGCTTCAAATAGACCTTTTAAGCCTTTTTCGTTCAGGAGACTGGGGCTGCCGCCGCCGATATAGAGCGTCTCGAACGGGCCCCAGTCAGGCGCGGCGGCCCGGGCTTCCCGAGCCAGAGCCTCCACGTAACGCGGCACGAGCTCCAGGGCCGATATGGAATAAAAATCGCAGTAAGGACAACGGCGCACACAAAAAGGCACGTGAATGTAAAGGCCGGGCATATTGGTCATGCAACGCTCTTTTCCCGATTTTCAACCGGCGGGTCAGGGCCGGTCAGTAGATGTAGAAGCCGGCGATGGACAGCAGCAACAAAACCGCCAGAGTGCGGTTGACCAGCTTTATGGAGCCGGGGCTCCATTTTTTTATGAACGCGCCGCCCAGGCCCCAGACCAGACAGGAGGGCGCGACCGTCAGAACGACCAGCAGGGCATAGGCGCACAGCCGGGGCCAGTAGCCGGGGCCTTCCGGGACATAGGCGGCGATGCCGGCCATGGTGGCCGCCCAGAGTTTTATATTGACGAACTGAATCGCGGCGGAAACAGGGAAGCTCATCGGTTTGAGGTCTTTGCCGGGAGCGGTCGGCCGGCCGTTTGGGCTGCTCGATCCGGCCGGGTCGTCCGCCAGCAGCTTCACGGCCAGATAGCCGATGAAAATAGTGCCCGCGATTTTCAGGGTCCATTGGGCGAAGGGCGCGGTTTCGAACAGAACGCCCAGGCCCAGCCCGGATATGAAAACTATCGCCGTATCTCCAGCCAATATGCCCATAATCTGCGGCAGGAGTCGCCGCGGACTGAAATTGGCGCCGGCGGCCAGGAGCAGGGTGTTGTTCGGCCCCGGCGTTAGAGCCATGAAAAGGAGGTAAAAGGCCAGCGGCAGGATGAAGCTTTGAAGGTCGATATAGATCAGCATCGTTTCACTTCAGCCGCTGTTCCAGCCCGGCCGTGACCAGCACGACTTTTTCGGCCGCCGCCGCCAAGCGCTGATTGGCCGAGCCGGCCAGGTCGCGGAATTTACGGGCCAGAGCGTTCATGGGCACAATTCCGCCGCCCACTTCGTTGGAAACGATGATGACAGGGCCGGGATATAGGCGCGCCGCTTCTATCAGATCCGACAGCCGCCCGCCGGCCCATTCGATGTCTTCGTTATAGGCCAGAAGGTTATTAAGCCACAGGGTCAGACAGTCCATCAGGACGACGCTGCCGCCTTTCAGGGCCGCCAGGGCTTGGTCCGGGTTCAGCGGCTCTTCGATGGCGCGCCACTCCGGGCCGCGTTCGGCCTGGTG
>JAISRV010000428.1 GCA_031273445.1 Candidatus Adiutrix sp.
GCGGGGGGCGGGCCCCGCCCCGGCTCCAAACCACGCGCGCGCCGAACCGCCGCGGCGGTTTGGTTGGGGCGCACCGGTGGGCCCCGGGATTCGCCCTGGTCGGCGGGCGTTGCCCGCCCCGGCTCGAAAAGAAGCGAGAGCCGAACAGTCGCCGCCTGGAACGTGATTTAACTTCTGAGCGGGGCTGAGGAAGCGCCGTATGGCCGAATATGAAGAAATGACCCGCGGAGATGACGCGAACAAGTATAATGGTCATTTACGAAAGGGCGGCGGGGAAAAGCAGCGGCGATTGCGAAAAATCTCCTGCATGAAAAAATGCCTGTTGAAGCCGTCGTCTGATCTATAATGGCAGCTGTTCTTGGCCCGGTATTCCAATATCATCTTGTTCTGAGGTTCTGAGCAGGGCAATCGTTCTTATGTGGCCTCGTGTCAAGTAAAAACCTGATTTCCCAATTATGTAACTATGAAGGCAGTTCAACCCTGACCCTGATTAATAATGATCATAAGCCGAGTTTTATGCTATAATCTTCCCGTAACAGCTTGTAATCACAGCGAGGTGGCGGGGCCAACCTAAGCGGTGTCAAGGGCTACGACCCCGCTCGTTCCGCCTGAAACGGCGGGGCCTAATGACCGGGATAAAAAAGCGATTAACCCCGAGCCCGCGGCGGTTTGAAGCGAAGGCGGGCTGAAAAAAAGGAGAGGAAAAATGCTCGGCGCGATAATCGGCGACATCACGGGTTCGGTTTACGAGTTCAAAAACGTCAAGACGAAAGACTTTCCGCTGTTGACTGACGAGAGTTTTTTCACCGACGATACGGTCATGACCATCGCCGTCGCGGAGGCGCTGATGAACGGCGGCCAGCCGGACGACTTCATCGACAGCCTGAAAAAATACGGCCGCCTGTATCCGCGGGTCGGCTACGGCAGGGGGTTTTACCTCTGGCTGGTTTCCGACGACCGCGCGCCATACGGCAGTTGGGGCAACGGCGCGGCCATGAGGGTTTCGCCCTGCGGCTGGTTCGGCGGGCGGGGCGGAAGCGCGGAAGAACTCGCGGAGCGTTCCGCCGCCGTCACGCACGACCATACGGAGGGCCTCAAAGGGGCCAGGGCGACGGCCGCCGCCATAGACATGGCCCGCGCCGGCCGTTCCAAGGCTGAAATCCGCGGCCATATCGAGAAAAAATACGGCTACGATTTGAGCCGGAAGCTGGACGACATCCGCCCGGGCTATAAATTCGACGAGAGCTGCCAGGGAACCGTGCCGGAAGCGATCATCGCCTTTCTGGAAAGCGACGGCTTTGAGGACGCCCTCCGCAACGCCGTTTCGCTCGGCGGCGACAGCGACACGCTGGCCGCGATAACCGGCGGCATAGCCGAAGCCGCCTACGGCATTCCTCAGGCTCTGGCGGACAAGGGCCTGAGCTATCTTGACCGCCCTCTCCGCGCCGTTTATGACCGCTGGCGCGACTTCATCCGGCTTTAAGCCGGGGCGGCGCTGAAAATTTGGCTGTCAGGCGGTCGGGCGGCGGCCTTGCCGGGATGTCGCTTAAGGATCATAGGGGTATATCATGAAAGGCTTTACCTTGGGGATAATCGCGACGACGGCAATAATCGCCGGCCTTACAGGCCTTTTATATGCGTTTGGTCGTAGTCGTGTCGTCGCTGAATCAGCGACTGAAATTGAAAAGGAGCAAACTGAAAAGGCTCAAGAACCTGAGCCTTCGCCTGTTCCTCCCGCCGCCCCCGCCGTGGCTGCCGCCTCCACGGAAGACGTGGCTTAAGTGAGGCTTTTTCCCGCAAATTCATTTTCACGGTCAGCCCACGAGGCTCGCGATTCCGCCAGATTTTTCTCACGCTCGGACCAATATTTTTCCGGCTCCAAGTCGCGAAGGCTTTCACCGGCCAAGGCGGCCAGTTCCATAATTGAGCGGCGTTGGCCTGATTTTTCAGCCTGACGCCGCTGAACCAGCCGAGCCAGGTCAGCCTCAAGCCTGGTCAAGGTGGAAATATCCAACGGCGCTAATTCAGCCAGCAATTTTTCGTATTCTATGATTTTCATGCAAAGCCTCCCGTTAGTTGATATATTTTACCATGCCTAAACAGGAATACATAGCGCTCGGCGTCACGTCGGCGTCTCCGTATTCGCGACAGACGACGGAAGGCGAATATGGCCGCCATGATCCCTTCGGACAACACGCTTTTCGCCACTCCCGGGGAAGCGCGGGTTTACGCCTTTCTGCGGGACGTGTTCAAGCCCGACCAAGAGGGCCTGGTCTGGTATTCCCCCTATATCGAAGGCCGCGAGCCGGATTTTATGCTTTTTGACCCCAACCTCGGGCTGATCGTTTTCGAGGTCAAAGACTGGGTCGTCAGCCAAATCAAGGCCGCCGACGCCCACTGGATCACCTTCGCCGGCGGCGGGGAGCGGAAGACCAACCCGCTGAAACAGGCCCGCCAATACACCTTCGCCCTCATGAAGCTTTTCAGGCTGCGCGGGCGCGAACTCTTGTCCGCGGACCCTTTCTATCAGGGCCAGCTGAAAGTGCCGATTCAGGCCGGCCTCATCTTCACTAATATTTTGCGGGAAGAATTCAGGGCCTCGGGCCTAAAGGCCGTTCTGCCGGAAGGGCTGATTTTTTTCAGCGACGACCTTCACCCCAGCTCCCGCTTCCATCTGGATCATTCCGGCCGCCTCTTCCGCCAAACCCTTTCAACCATGTTCCCCCCGCCCTTTCCCTGCGCCCTTGACCGGCGCGACCGGGAGACCTTTCCTCCTCTGTCTCTGCGCCAATGAACCGCGCCCAGTCGTACAGCGCCGTACCGTCCGCGTCGCGCGGCAACTTGGGAAGTTCCAATGTGTGGACTTCGAGCAAATCGGTGAATTGCACGCCCGCGTCTTTGTCGTACAGCGTGAAATGGTGATGGTAACACGGGCTTCCGGCAATCAGTTCTTCGTCGGTTATGACGATGCTGATTACCCGCTTCACGACGGCGTAATCATCGCCTGAAACACCGCCTATCCGCATAACCTGATTATAATACATTTTCGCGCGAGTCGCCGCTGCAACAGCCCGCATCGCCTGGCCGCCTGGCCCTGACGACTTGACAGATCAGGCTGTGCTGGACTAGAATCTATCAAAAGAAATTAAGACGTGCCTTACAGTTGTTTTTCATAGTGTCTCGTCATGCCTGGTCCCTGGCGTGACTCCAAATTAAAGGCGACTTAAAAAACGGCGCAAAGCGTCATCACGGGAGGTCATTCATGAAAGGTTTAAAGATTTTATTTGCTCTGGCGGCGCTTCTCTTGTTCCCGCCCCTGATTCAGGCCGAAGAATTCCAGGTGGCCGTGGCCGCCAACTTCACGGCCCCGGCCCAGGATATCGCGGCTGAATTCGAAAAGGAAAGCGGTCATAAGGCCCTGCTGTCCTTCGGCGCCACCGGCGCCTTCTATGCCCAGATTCAGAACGGCGCGCCCTTCGCCATGCTTCTGGCCGCCGACGCCGATACCCCGGCCAAGCTGGAAGCTGAAGACGCCGTTAAGCCCGGCAGCCGTTTCACCTACGCCAAAGGCGCCCTGGCGCTGTGGTCGGCCGAGGAAGGCTTTGTGGACGACCAAGGGGAAGTGCTGAAGAGCGATAAGTTCAAATTTTTGGCCGTGGCCGACCCCAAGCTGGCCCCCTATGGCGCGGCCGCCTATGAGCTGCTGGAAAAATGGGGTCTGACGAAAACCCTGGAAGGCCGCATCGTGACCGGCAACAACATTGGCCAGGCTTTCCAGTTCGCCGAAAGCGGCCAGGCCGAATTGGGCTTGATCGCCTGGTCTCAGGTTTGCCGCGACGGCAAACTCTCCCGCGGCTCGGCCTGGCTGGTTCCGGCCGACCTCTATTCGCCCATCTTTCAGGACCTGGTCATCCTCAAGGCCGGCGAAAAGAGCGAAGCCGCCCAAGCTTTCGCCGATTATATTAAAAACAGCCCCAAAGCCCGCGAGATAATTCTCTCCTACGGCTACGAACTGTAATTTCCGCCTGAGGCGGCCCGCTCCGCCTCAAAAGCCGTTTTTAAGGATCATCGTTAAATGCTGGCCGCCGGAGACATAAGCGCCATCAAATTGTCGCTGAAGCTGGCGGTCGTCGCCACCGCCGCCGCTCTTTTGATCGGCGCGCCTCTGGCCTGGTGGCTGAGCCGGGGCGATTCCATGTTCCGGCGTTTGTGCGGGGCGGTGGCCACCATGCCGCTGGTGTTGCCGCCGACCGTGCTGGGTTTTTACCTCCTGGTCTTTCTGGGGCCGCGCGGGCCTATCGGCCGCCTGTTCGAAATGCTGGGCTTGCGCCTTTTGCCCTTCACTTTTTCCGGGCTGGCGACGGCTTCGGTGATCTGTTCCATGCCCTTTGTGGTGCAGCCGCTGCAGAACGCCTTTGAGGCCCTGGGCGAGCGCCCGCTGGAGGCGGCGGCTACCCTTGGGGCCGGCCCTCTGGACGCCTTCCTGACCGTTATCGCGCCCCAGGCCAGGCCGGCTTTTCTGACGGCGGCGGTCATGGCTTTCGCCCACACCATCGGCGAATTCGGGGTGGTGCTGATGATCGGCGGCAA
>JAISRV010000026.1 GCA_031273445.1 Candidatus Adiutrix sp.
AGGGCTCTGGGGCTGCCGCTGACGGCCAGCGACCTCTATGACGACCTTCTGCCCCTGGTCAAAAACCCGCCCCACGGGCACGGCCGCTGCCTGAACCCCTGCATCGACTGCCACGCCCTAATGTTTCGCCGGGCCGGCGAAATGCTCGAAAAAAGCGGCGGCCAGGGTTTTTTGTTTTCCGGCGAGGTGCTGGGGCAGCGACCCATGAGCCAGAATTCGGAGGCTCTTAAAATCGTGGCCCGGGACGCGGGCTTCTCCGGCCGGATTCTGCGGCCCTTGTCGGCCAAAATTCTGCCGCCGACCGAAGCGGAAGAAAAAGGCTGGATCGATCGCGAAAAACTGCTGGGGCTTTCGGGGCGCAGCCGCCGGGCCCAGATGGCTCTGGCCCGCGGCTACGGTCTGCCGACGCCCACCCCCGCGGGCGGCTGCCTTCTGACCGACGCCGGCTACTCCAGGCGTCTGAGGTGGCTTCTGGCGCAGCCGCAAAACGCCGCCGCCGACTGGCCTCCGGCCCGTTTGGCGGAAACCCTGAAGCACGGCCGCGTCTTTTCCGCGGAACCTGGCCTGTGGGCGGCGGTGGGCCGCAACAAGACCGACAATGAAGCCCTTGAGCGCCTGGCCGCCCCGGGCGACCTGATCTTTCATCTGGAGAGCGCCCCCGGCCCCACTGTGCTTATGCCCCTGGCCGGCTTCGCGCCGGGCCCGGCCAGCCTCGAAATGGCCCGGGGCCTGGCCGCCGCCTACGGCGATAACGGCGGCCGGGCTGAAGCGCCGGTGCGCATGAAGGGGAACGGCGAAGAGGCGCGCCTGATGAATATCCCCGTGCGCCGGCCCTCCGACTGGTCGGCCTTCATGATTCCCAAAGCGGCTTGAACCTGGCGAAAATAATGGTATAATTAGCGATAAGCTCTGGCTGACAGAGCTGGAAACACGCCTGGCCGCCAATGGCCGGGCCCATTTGATCGCAGAAACGCTAGGAGACGACCGTGAAGAAGATTGGCGCAAACGGCCAAAAGACATTGAAGACCCTGCACCTCATAACCATCTGCCTGTGGCTCGGCGGCGCCGTGGCCATTAATATCATGCCCCTGGTCATGGCCCCGGCCCAAAGCGGCGGCGAGTTGTTCGGCTATGACCTGGCCCGCAAATTCCTCGACGATTTCATCATCATCCCCGGCGCCATGGGCTGCCTGTTGACGGGCCTGTTCATTTGCTGGCTGACCCCCTGGGGCTTTTTTAAACACCGCTGGCTCGTGGTCAAGTGGGCGCTCACCATCGCCTCCATCCTGTTCGGCGCCCTGGTGATCGGCCCCTTCATCAACGATCAGCCGCCTATTTCCGCCGAACTGGGGCTGGAAGCCTTAACGGACGCGGTCTATGCCGCCAACTTCTCCCAGGGCCTGATCCTGGGCTTCCTGCAGACGCTGGTCATTATTTTCTTGGTCGTGATTTCCGTCCTGAAACCCTGGCGGCGGCGCGCCGCGACCGGCTCGGAGGCTTAAATGACCGGCCGCCGCCGCGGCTGAACGCGCTTGATTCCGGCCCCCAGGGCGGGGCCGGAATCAAGTTTTCTAAAAATTCCTGAAGGCGAGATTCGTCAAAAGGCTGATTATGAAAGCATTCCCGGGCCAATGATAAATCCAGAGGACCCATCGACCCTGCCGAATCCGGAGGGCTACCCCTTCAGGCGCAAATATCACGCGCTGCCCGGCGGCCTGCGGCTGAACCATGTCGACGAAGGCGCCGGCCCGCCGGTGCTCATGGTTCACGGCAACCCCACCTGGTCTTTTTTCTATCGCCGCCTCATCAGCGAATTAGCGCCGGATTTTCGCTGCCTGGCGCCCGACCATATCGGCATGGGCCTTTCGTCCCGCCCGGGCGCCGATGAATACGGCTTTCGCCTGAGCGACCGGGTCGCCGACCTCGGGCACTTTATTGACGGCCTGGGGCTGACCGAGCCGCTGCATCTGGTGACGCACGACTGGGGCGGCCCCATCGGCCTGGCCTGGGCGGCGGACCATCCCGACCAGACGGCTTCGCTGACCATCCTCAACACCGCAACGCGCGTCCCCGCCGGCTATCGCCTGCCCTGGCGGCTGGCCTTATTTAAAAAAATGGAGCCGCTCGGCGCTTATCTGGCCGTGCGCCATAACCTTTTCGTCCGGGGCACGGCCGCCTTGGGCGTCGTCAAGCCTCTTTCCGAGGCCGCCAAACGCGGCTTCGCCGCCCCCTATGAGACGGCGGCGGACAGGCTGGCCATCGGCCGTTTTGTGGCCGACATCCCCCTGTCGCCGCGGCACCCTTCTTTCGCTTTCCTGGCCGAGGCCGACCGCAAAGCGGCCGAACGTCTGCGGAACAAACCCATGACCCTGGTCTGGGGGCTGCGCGATTTCGTGTTCAACCGCGCCGTTTTTTTCGACTGGCGGCGAAGATTTCCGGAAGCCGAAGTTCTGGCTCTGCCGGAGGCCGGCCACTATCTGCTGGAAGACGAGCCCGACCGCGCGGCCGGGCATATCCGCAACTTTATTTCACGATGCCGGAGAAACTGATGACGGGAGACGAGATATTCAACATAGCCTCACTCTTGACGGAAGCCGCGGCCAAATGGCCTGACCGGCCGGCCGTCGTCTGTTCTCACCGCCCCGACGTTCTGGGCCGCCACGCCTTGACCTACGCCCAATTGGACGACAGTTCCTCGCATCTGGCCGCCAAGCTCCTGCGCGGCGGGGCCGTCGCCGGCTCCCGCGTCATCGTCATGCTGCGCCCCGGCCCTGACTTCGTCGTCGTCGCCTTCGGCCTGTTCAAAGCTGGGCTGGCGCCGGTCATGGTCGACCCCGGCATGGGCCTGAAACGTATGCTGCGCTGTCTGGCCGAAGGGCGGCCGAGCGGGATAGTGGGCCTGCCGGCGGCCCATCTTCTGAGCCTGACCGCGCCCGGCTATTTCAAGGCCATCAAACTGCGCGTCACCGTGGGCCGCCGCTTCGGCTGGGGCGGGTCGACTCTTCTGGACATAATGAAAACCGCGGCGGCCTCGGAGGCCCCTGAGGCCCTGGAGGCCTCCCTGCCGGTTCAGACCAGGGCCGGCGACATGGCCGCGCTGCTCTTCACTTCCGGCTCCACCGGCCCGGCCAAGGGCGTGATCTACACCCACGCCATGTTCCGCGCCCAGGTCGAGGCCATTCGCGAAGGGCTGGACATCCGCGAGGGCGGCGTGGACCTGGCCACCTACCCTCTTTTCGGCCTTTTCGCCCCGGCCCTGGGCCTGACCTCGCTGATTCCCGACATCAACCCGGCCAAGCCAGGCAAGGCCGACCCGCGCCGCATCATTGAACCGGTTCTGCGCCAGGGCGTGACCAGCATGTTCGCCTCGCCCGCCCTTCTGGGCAAAGTCAGCCGCTTCGCCCATGAACACAATTTGCGCCTGCCTTCGCTGAAGCGGGTCATTTCCGCCGGCGCGCCGGTTCCGCCGAATATGGCCGCGGCCTTCGCTTCGCTCATGAACCCCGGCGCCCAGTTGCTGACCCCCTACGGGGCCACGGAAGGGGTGCCGCTGTCCAGCATCGGCGCGGAGGAAATTTCCAGCCAGACCCGCCTGATGACCGAACAGGGGCTGGGCATGTGCGTGGGGCGGCCGCTGCCCGGCGTCCAGTTGGAGGTCATAAAGATAAGCGACGGCCCCATCGGGGCCTTCAGCGACGATCTGCGCCTGGCCCGGGGGGAAATCGGCGAAATAATCGCCAAGGGGCCCATGGTCAGCCGCGGCTATTTCGAACGGCCCGGGGAAACGGCCCTGTCGGTCATTCCCGAAGGCGAAAACGGCTTCTGGCGGCGCATGGGCGACGTGGGCTGGCTGGACAACAGCGGCCGGCTGTGGTTCTGCGGCCGGAAAAACCACCGGGTCGTCACCGAACAGGGCACGCTCTACAGCATTCCCTGCGAGGCCATTTTCAACAACCACCCCCAGGTCAGGCGCTCGGCCCTGGCCGGAGTGGGGGCGCCGGGCCGGATGCGGCCGGTCATCTTCATTGAGCCCCACGCGGCCGTCAGGGGGCTCAAATGGAACGCCCTGATGGAAGAGCTGGCTTCGCTGGCCAAAGCCAACCCCCGCACCATACATATCACGACCTTTCTGCGCTGCCGTTCGCTGCCGGTGGACGTGCGCCACAACGCCAAGATAAACCGCGAAAAACTGGCCGTCTGGGCGGCGGGGAAACTGGCCAAGACCGAAAGGGCGGCCTGACGGCGACAAGGGAAAAGACGATGAGGAAATTGACGTTTTTCGTTCTGACAGCCGTGTTTTTCGGCCTGGGCTGCCAGAAGGCGCCGGTTACGACGGCTGAAGCCGAAACAGCCGCCCCGGAGGCGGCCGAAACGGCTCCGGCCGCGCCTGTTCAGGCCGTTCAGGCCGGGCCCGTTCAGGTTGCCGCGCCTGCTCGGGCCGTAGCGGCCAAAGCGATTTCAGCCGCGAAAAAAACGGGCGCGGCGGCCCGCGAAGTTGGAAGCGCGGCCGCCGGCAAGGCCGAAAAAGCGGCCGAACAGGTCAAAGATATGACTAAAACCGCGGCGGCGAAAGCAAAAGACGCCAGCGTCGTCGCGGTCAAGGCCGCCCGTGAGGCTGGAGAGAGCCTGGCCGGCAAAGCGGAAGAAACGGGCCGGCGGGTCCTGGAGGCGGTCGAAAATTCAGAAGGCCAGGCCCCGGATAAAAACGCGGCGGCCAGCGAGCCGGCCGCCGAAGCCGGGGGCCGGGAAGCATGGGAACAGAAACTGGCCCGCCGCAGCTTCAGCTTGAAAAGCGTCGACGGCCGGGAATTAAATCTGAAAAAGCCCGACGGCTCGGAAGGCCCCGCGCCCGGCCTTTCTTTCGACGAATGGCCGGAACCTCCGGCGCGGCCTTTCCTTTCCGGCAAAATCTGCAACAACTATCGCGGCCTGATTGAAATTGAGGGTAATATTCTGAAAATGGAAAAAGCCGCGGGCACGATGATGATGTGCCTTGACGGAGAGCTTAACCGGCTGGAAAACGATTTTTTCAAGCTCCTGGCCGAGGGCGTGGAGATGAGCCTTGAGGATGGAACCCTGACACTGAAGGGCCAAGGCCGCGTGCTGGTCTTCGCCGCGGAGAACTGAGCTTGCGGCGATTGGAGCGTTTTTAAAAAGTGGTCGCCCCCGGAGAGGGGCGACGGAGCGAAGCGACTGGGTGAGAGGCCGACAAACTCGCTCGCTGGACAAAAATCACATTTTTTGCCCAGCTGCAACCCCGTCAGCCAAGCCGAATAGGAATATTTTAAACTGAAGTTCCTGAGCCTATTTTGCGCAACTCATTGTATTTACAGGGTCAATGGTGAAGTTGATTCAAAATGCATGGCCATGTAAATCCAAATGCTTGAATTGCTTTTTGGTGCTGATTGATGTACTACTTATCTCTATAAACACCTGAGGTTCCGTATGTAAATTTCAAATAAACATAGGGTGTTACTCTCCATGTTTGCTATTTATTCAAGCACAAACACAAAATTGTAGCCAGTAAATATTTTTATATTTTGGCTATCAATCTAAAATGACTTATGCTTTTTTTGCCTTCCCAAGAACTTCAGCTTAAACGTACGACTGCATACACCAAATATCCACGCCGCTTCTTTCTGGCTCAACGCACCTATCTCCCAACTCTCATACGCTTCTATCAAATCTCATCTTCTTAGTCTCCTGTTGCCGCTCCGTTCTCCGTTCCATGAAGCGTCTCCCTGGTTCTTCATAAATCGGACAACTCTCGCGCTCTTATTGCGGACATTTTACTTGCTCCCTACAAAAGTCAAAAAAAATCTTGACATAAAAGGAACAATATCATATATTCACTACACATGTCGAGCGTGTCGAGCGTCGGCGTCGCCTCAAAGAGGGCATCCTCAATAAAAGAGGCGGGAAAGTCGGGTTTGTTTTGGAGTGCCAATGGGGCTGTAGCTCAGCTGGGAGAGCGCATGACTGGCAGTCATGAGGTCAGGGGTTCGATCCCCCTCAGCTCCACCAATAATTTCAAAGGCTTAAGGCTAAGCAGCCTTAAGTCTTTTTAATTTATAAGGGATTTTGCCCCGCTCCTGCCCCGCAAATTAAAAAACCAAGCCCTTCTGCCCTATTGAGTAGGAGGCAGGGGCGCCTCCGCCCTCCTCCCACACCACCGTACTTACGGCGGTTCATGTATTGCATTGAAAACGCTTCACAGCCTCTAAGAGACTCACGAGTCCAAGGCTATCAAAGTATTTGGTGGGGAAGGCCTGGTTCATGTGTGAAGCGCCGGTGTTCCATCACGGGCCACGCCCGTTGTAGGCCGACTTCTTCGCCCTGCCTTCCTCCAACCTCCCTCCGCATCAATTCTCTGGCTCGGGTTCGAGGCCGTTTCCACTGCCGCCATTTTATGGCCCGCAGTCTCCGTCTTATCCATTGGTCCACTTCTTCAAGCGCACCTTTCGTCTCCGCCAGGCGGAAGTACGCGGCAAAGCCCCTCAGCTTCTTCGTCAGCTCTTTCACCGTGTCGGCCATCTTCCAGCCGCGCGCCTTCCGCACCCAGCCGCCTGATTTCGCCTTTCAGCAGTGGCGACAGCGGGCCGCCCTGCGGCGTGCTCTCCTGCCACGCAGAGGGTGTTCCGGCCCATCATCAAGCCGGCCTGAAGATACCGTCTTATCAGCCCCAGAACCTTCTTGTCTCCCACTCTCAAGCCCCGCCTGAAATAGCCGGGGCTTTTTTGTTTTGCGCCGCCGTCGAACAAGGGGCGCGACCTGGGGGGGGGATTTGGACCGCGAGTCAAAGCGGGGGGTTGGTAGAATAGTCATAGCATCTCCCACATGAGAGCGGTTCAGCGGAGCTTCAGCAAAGACTTCAGCAAATTATTCACCTCTCCTCTGGGGGAGCTAATAATAATATTTATTAAAATCAGTATATTATTCGTAGAATTTTTTTTTACTTAAGCAAAAAAGCACGGGTTCCGCGGATTTAGGCATTCGGTTATAGTTATATTCATCAAAGGCAAAAGTGCCTTTCGCTGATTTTGCCGGGAAAGCGAGGTAGTACGATGATCAGGAATCAAGATGAGAAAATGGAAGAGACAACGGCCTTTCTGGGAGTTCTAGCGGAAACCCTCCCTCCGGTCTTTACCCGCAAAGAAGCGGCCAAACATCTGGGGGGATTGTTTACGCCAGCGGGGCTGGCCAATCTGGACTCCGAAGGCCAGGGGCCGGGCGGCCTTTTGGTAGGCAAAGCTATAGCTTATCGCCGTGACCGTTTTTTAAACTGGTTGGAAGATTACATGCGGACTTGCAGAAAGACCGCCCGTGGGGGGAACCATGACTAAAGGGAAACATCTGGTTAGCCGATTTGCCGCGCTTGTCGACCGTCTGGAATCGACCGCCCGCCGTTACGATGCCCACGGCGGCGGTCAGGCTTTTTTATTGGCTTCCCCTTGGCCCCTGGACAGCCCGCCCGAGGGAGAGCGGCATTATGACCGCGCAAGGCGGGATCAGAACGAGCGCTACCGAGATGAAATGACCTTCTTCCAAACGCGGTTGGTTTACAGCGCCCTCCTGGCGGAAGCCATTCTGAGGTTCATTGTCGCTGTTCTTCAACAGATGGAAGAGTTGGAAGCCGCACTGTCGGCGTTTGTGCACGATATACGCGGCAGTTATGAGATATTTTTAAAGCGCCCCGAAAAGTTTTCCAAAAAAGACTGGACATCCTGGCGGCGAGTTCTTGAGCAGGAGCGTTATCAGCGGGACGCGGCGCTATGCCGTTTTGCGTATGTACACAAAAGCGCCTTCAATGCCTTAAATGTGGCCTTGAGGGAGGCCATGAAGGATTGGGCTAGAGGGCTACCGGGGAAGATATGCTCAAAAAGTCGGGTTAATTTTTATGAGTACGCCAGGAGAGTCAACCATGAACTTGATTGTGTCTGGGAAGACTCCAAATATGGCGGCCCTGCGTCTACTCTGGAGGGAGACCAGCGCCAGCCGGGAAAAAGGGGAAACGACTAATGGGCTCAGTTCTCAAATCAATCCAAGCTGTTCTGGAAGCCGGTATGTGCATCTTCCCTTGCCGGCCGGATAAGACTCCGTATGTCAGATGGAAAGAACAAGCCTCGTACGATAAACGGCAAGTAAGAGATTGGTGGAAGCAATGGCCTCAAGCCATGATCGGACTGCCGACCGGACGAGAGAACGGCGTTTGGGCATTAGACATAGACAGGCATAAGGAAGACGCCGATGGCTTCTCATCTTTGGCTGCCCTTGAGGCGGCCAATGGGTCGCTGCCCGAGACGTGGACACAGACTACTCCCTCCGGCGGGGAGCATCGCATTTTCAAATACCCGGAAGGGCTACCGGAAGAAACCAAAATACCCAACAGCGCCGGGGCGCTCGGCCCCGGGTTGGACGTCAGAGGCGACGGCGGCTATATCATACTGGCCCCAAGCCGGACGAACGATGAGAGGGCCTACCAGACCATCCGAGGGGCTGAATTTTTGCACTCCGCCCCTGTCTGGCTGCTTAATATGGCGGCGCGATCAGCCGGGCCTGAAGAAGATATGACCGCCCCTGATATGGCCAGCCGCGACGAGCCAGCGGCGACCTCAAACTTGAACGACAGGGAAAAGCGTTATCTTGAAGCCGCCATCAAAGCAGAGCTCAAAAATGTCCGCTCCGCTCTCGCCGGGGGCCGGAATGACGCTTTAAACAAAGCGGCCTTCGCCCTGGGTCAATTTGTCGGCGGCGGCTGTCTTGAACAAGATGCCGTAAAGCGGGACCTGCTTGCCGCCGCTACCGCCGCACGTCCGGACGCTTCTCCAGGGTTGCCGGAAGAAGAAGCGGCGACGACCATTGACAGCGGTCTCACGGCGGGCCTGAACGAACCGCGAAAGATATCGCTGTCCCCGTTGCCGGCTGGCTTCGTTATGCTGACCGACGGTTTGTATTATATCGCCGGCCAGAAAAAACAATGGCTGGGCGCTCCGATAGAGATACTGGGGCACGTCAGAGACGAAGCCAATGAAGGCTGGGGTCTGCAAGTTCGCTGGCAAGACCTGAACGGAATAGCCCATCGCGCGACTATCCAAAATTCGAGCCTGGTCGGCG
>JAISRV010000027.1 GCA_031273445.1 Candidatus Adiutrix sp.
GCCGCGCCGGCCGCCCGGCTCTGGCCGATCAACAGCCCGACCGCCGCCGCGCAGATGATTAAAAAGGTCTGCAATTTTTCAAAAAGGCTCATAGCCCCGCCCTCATAGCCCCGCCTTAGTCAGCCCGCGCCGGATTATAGCACAGACCTTCCGCCAGAGTCGATTTATTTTAGGGACGGAACTAACCGCACAAACCACTAGGGCCAGCCCCGGCAAGCCTCCAGGCCAAAATGAAAATAGCTCGCTCGCGTATTGTTTTTTATGGGGATATGGCATAATATAGCTAATTAAGATAGCATACCTCATTAATTATGGAGGACACCATGAGCAACGCCAACCCTTCAAGCGGTCTTCCCCGCGTCAAGGGCCGCTCGGCCGGCCAGGAAGGCAAATTTCTGACCTTCTCTCTGGCCCTTGAGGAATACGGCATCAGCATTTTAAAAGTGCGCGAAATAATTGGAATGATGCCGATTCGAACAGTGCCGCAGACCCCAAGTTTCGTCAAAGGGGTCATCAACCTGCGCGGCAAGGTTATTCCGGTGGTGGACCTGCGGCTCAAGTTCGGAATGTTGGAATTGGACTACACCGAGCGCACCAGCATCATTGTGGTTGACGTCCATGGCGCTTCGGAAAACATCGCGCGCATCGGCATTGTGGTCGACTTCGTTTCCGAAGTGGTCAACATCAAAGCCGAAGAAGTGGAGGACACCCCGACCTTCGGCGCTCAATTGAACACCGAATATATTCTCGGCATGGCCAAAATAGGCAAAAGCGTCAAAATTCTGCTGGATATTGACCGCATCCTGGCGGCCGAGGATCTGGCCGCTCTGGATATGAGCTTCTGAAGGCAATGAACCTATGGTTAAAATGAATTTATCCTCCCGAATCAGACTGGGCTTCGCCTCCCTGATGTTCATCATGCTGGCTTTAAACGCGGTTTCGATGCGGCATCTTGCTCCGGTGCGCGAATCTTCATGGGTTCTGCGGGAAAAATACATGCCCCTGGTCAGCGCCGTTTCCGGGTTCAACGAGTCGCTGGGGCGGGCCGTCTATGAAATTCGCGGCTATGCCTTCAACGTGGATGACCAGTCTCTGACCGAGGCCATGACGCATCTGTCCGCGCTGGAAAAGTCGTGCTCGGAGATGCGGCGCCTCGTCCAGACCGACGGCGGCGCTCCGGCGCAGGAGCTCGTGGCGGCCCTGCGGGCCAATTTCAAGGCCCTTGACGGCATCGTCAAGGATATCGTCGGCTCGCGCGAACGATTGACGGAAATGTCCCAAAATTATCTTAATTACGCCGTAACTTTCAGGCGATTTCAGGAGGCGCGGGCTGACGAGGAACTGGTTCGGCACGGCTACCGCATCGGCAGCAGCGAAGAGGCGCGGGCCGGTCGCGTCAGGAGTCTGGCCTTGGCCGGGGATATGCTGACCGCGGCCTTCAATGTCCGCCTGGCGGCCTGGGAAGCTTACGGGCGTCATGACGCGGCTGTGGCCGAGCGGCTCGACGACGTCATTTCCGCCGCCCTGGAAACGCTGCGCGCGAACCGGCCGGCCGGCGCCGACGATCAGGCCCAGTCCGCGTTGCTGAATATGATCGACCAGATGGAAAAAATGCGATCTGAGTCCGGCCTCTATAAAAACGCCCTGGCGGCCTGGGCGGCCAGCGGGACGGAACGCGCAAAATTGGCCAATGATCTGACCGGCGAGGCGAACCGGCTTATGGCCGATGTAATTTCCAATTCCGCCCTGACCTCGAGCGTCAATTCCGAAGCCGTCTCCCGCATGACCAGAGCCCAGATATTCGCCGCCCTGGCCGCCGTCATCTTCTGCCTGATCCTGGCCCGGGCGCTGGCCGGCAACGTCAGCCGGCAGTTGGGGGCCATCATCGACGTTCTGGCCGAAGGCGCCGCGGAAGTGGACGCCGCCTCCGCCGCGCTCTCGACGTCTTCCAGTAAAATGGCCGCGGGGGCCACGGGCAACTCGGCCTCTTTGGAGGCGGCCGCGACCGCGCTGAAAGAGCTGTCGTCCATGACCGGCCGCAACGCGGACAACGCCATGGAGGCCAACGCGTTAATGAACGAAACCCAGACCGCCATTCAGGCGGCCATCGAATCCATGGGCGATTTAAACCAGGCTATGGAGACGGTGGCCAAGTCAGGCGAAAAAATAAGCCGGATCATCCGGGCCATTGATGAAATCGCCTTCCAAACCAATATTCTGGCCTTGAACGCCGCGGTTGAAGCGGCGCGGGCCGGCGAAGCCGGGGCCGGCTTCGCCGTGGTGGCCGACGAAGTGCGCAACCTGGCCGCGCGTTCGGCCCAGGCCGCCCGAGACACAGGCAAGCTCATAGGCTACACCATTGAAAACATCAACACCGGGGCCGGCCTGGTGACGAAAACCAACGCCAATTTCAGCGCGGTGGCCGAACGCGGCCTGAAAGTCGGCTCGCTCCTGTCCGATGTGGCCGGCGCCTCCAGGGAGCAGGCTCAGGGCCTCGCCCAAGTTTCCGAGGCCATGGCCCGGATGGATATAGTCACCAGGGACAATGCCGCCGCGGCTGACGATTCGGCCGGCACGGCTCTGAAAATGAGCGATCAGGCCGGGCTTCTTCTGGAGGCGACGGACCGCCTGACCGCGCTGGCCCACGGCCGGAAAAACGCGGGCTTGAAAAACGTCGCCTCCCGGAAAGCAAAAGTGAAGCGACTTCCGGGGAAAGCAAGGGCGGCTTTCGCCGCGCCGTCTAAACCGGCGCGCGGCAAACCGCCCGCCGCCAAGGCTCTGCCCCCGGGCGCGGCGGCGGCCAAAAACGATTTTCCCATGGACGACGATTTCTCAAGCTTCTGAGCACGCTCCGCTAACCCTGATATTTCAGGTTCAGTGGGTGCTATGATTGATCGTCCTCTACCCTCCATACGGCGAATCGATATTATTTCCACTCGGCCGTGACGCGGCCCCCGCCAAGATCGACCCCGATGATGCCCTGACGCAGCAGATCCGTGCCGATTATCCACTCGATCCCCGCCATTGCCTGGAGCAGTCGCGCGACGGAATCAGGCAGGATTCCGCAGTTCGCGAGGAACGCATGTCCGGAAAACTCGATCCGGAGCTCATACACGTCGGAATTGAACTCTCCGAATCCGGGAAGAAAGTCCTGCGTGCGGCTTATGGGCGTCCTGTTCGCGGCGGCGCTCCGAGGCGCATAGCAAAGCTTCGCGCCTGTGTCGAAAAGGCCTTGGGTCATTCCGGACGGCGTTATGAACTCCAGTAGCGGCGTACTCATCAGCAGACTGGCCGGCAGCTGCGTTCCCGCCAGTCCGGCGCCGGGCGGGGCGAATTTCAGAACACTTCGCCACCAGTCTATGGAAATTGCAAATCGGGACAGGATGTCGCCGCCGAGCAGCGCGTCGATCTCCGTCTTCATCCATTTGG
>JAISRV010000032.1 GCA_031273445.1 Candidatus Adiutrix sp.
GCATCGTCCTGACTCGCCAGGCGCTGGCCGAAACGACGCCGCAGCCTCTGGGCTGAAAGCTTTATAGGGGTCAACGGATTTTTGACTTCATGGGCGATGCGGCGGGCCACCTCGCGCCAGGCCGCCAGCCGCTGAGCCCGCTCCAGTTCGGTCAGGTCGTCGAAGGTCAAAAGATAGCCGAGCCCCAGGCCGTCTTCGTTGCGTAAAGGCGCCAGGCCGGCGTTGAGGCTGACGGTGGCCTCGTTGAAATTAAGCCGCACCGGCCTCCCCGACACCCGGCGGCTTTGGCGGCCGGAAGAGACGACCTCGCCGACCAGCGCCTCCAGAGGCGCCGGCAGCGTCAGGGCCTGGCGCCGCCCGGCAAACTCGTCAAGCTCGTAGAGAGCCGCCGCCTCTTCGCCCTCCCCTAAACCGCGCGCCGTCTCTCCTGATAAAATGCGCCGGGCGGCCGGGTTGAGGTTACGGACCTTGCCGTCGGTATCCAGGACAACCACCCCGGTGGAAACGTTTTTCAGCACTGTTTCCACCAAACGGCGTCGGCTGTCTATTTCGGCGTAACTGGCCTTCAGGTCCCGGGTCATCTGGTTGAAGGAGGCGACCAGTTCGGTGAACTCGCCGGAGCGGACCGGCGGCACGAGAACGAAATCAAGATCGCCGGCGGCTACTTTTTTGGTCCCCTCCACCAGGCCCATGACCGGGCGGGCCAGCGACCGGGCCAGATGCGAGCCGATCCAGACGGATATGAAGATCGCCAAAAGAGACATGCCCGTCAAAGCCGTCAGCTGGGTCACCCGGAAGGGCCGCTGGACTATCAGAGCGGTATAATAGCCGACCAGGGCGTGGCGCACTTCTTCAATTTGCGAACGAATCGGGGTCGAGGTCAGGCCGGCGGCGGCCAGAAAGCCCGTTGGCCCGGAAGCGCCGGCGGAAAAAACGGGCCAGACCAGCCTGGTCAGGTCGCCTGATTCCGTTTCCACTATGTACTGCCAGGGCGGAGTGCGGCCTTGCTGCTTGACGAACCAGTCATGGTAGATCGGCGGCAGCGAATTTTCGCCGGACGTCTCCGCGAAGCGTCCGTCGGGCCGGTAAAATTCAACCGCGGTCAGATGGTAAAGGCGGCGATTGTATTCAAGAAAAGTCTTTAGAGCCGGCTTGTCTAACTGATTGGCCATATCGCTGGCCGCGAAGTTGTCCAGGATATCCGCGCCGTAAAACCCGATTAAGCGATCTTCCAGCGTCAGCGCCCTTTCCGTCAGGTCGATCGCATTGTTCAGCGCCAGTTCAATTTCCGGCTTGACCCACTGGTCGTGCCCGCTGACGATCAGGCGATAGGCGTAATAGAAGATCAGTATAGTGGGGATCATGGACAGGCACATGAAGGAAATGACCATCTTGGTCTGAAGTGAGCCGTAACCCCTCTCTTCAAAAAAAACGCGGTAGAGACCGCGCAGTATCAGGATGATCAAAGCGGACATCAACACCACGGAGGCGTTGATGGAAACCAGGGCCACAATGCCCTGGCTCTCGGAAAGGCCGGGACCGAGATCCACGACCTCGTGCTGCACCAGCGTCAGCGCCGCCAGCCCCACGGCCGCCAGAGCCAGAGCGCCGCGCTCCAGACGGTTCTTGCGGCTGCGCTGAGCCCTGGAGAGGCTTGGATAATCGCCCGAGCCGTTATTTTTAGTATTCATTTCAGTATTTTCCCGTTAGCGGCCAAAGAGAAGGCGCCCGCCAGGGAGCGCCTTCTCTTTTGAGCGAAAAACCCGCCCCCCTCCACTGTTTCTTCAAATCAGAGGCCGGCGACTTCTTCTTTGGTTTTTTTGCGCACCACGGTTTTAGCCGCCGCCCTGATTTTGGGGATAAGCACTTTTTTCACTGTCTCAAGCCCGTTGTAAAGGTTGAGGGTTTCTTTGTCGATGACGTCCACCGCGCCGATCTGGTCGCTGCGAAATTCGGCCTGGCTGCCGCTTTTGGCGATGGTGGAGCAGATGATGACCGGAAGGGGATGGTAGACCATAAGCTTTTTCAAAAAACTCACGCCGTCCATTTTAGGCATTATGATGTCCAGAGTAATCACATCCGGCCCCAGTTCCAGCAGCATCTCGCGAGCTTCAAAAGCGTCTTTGGCCTGCCCGACCACCTCGATGTCCGGCTCGTCGGCCATGGCTTTATTCAAAAGGCTCCGGACAATGGACGAATCGTCCACTATCAGCACTTTGATGCGATGGCCCGCCGGGGCGGGCTGAGCCGCCGGGGCGGCGGCGAAGGGGCCGGGTTTGGCGGCCATGGGCCGGGCCGCCGCCGGGGCGGCCAAACGGCCCTTCTCTTCCCTGGCGATCAGTGAACCGGCCATGTTGCTGGAACCCATGGGGATGATCGTCATCTTGTTGTCCCAATTCTGGTAATGCAGTTTCAGCCCTTTAGTGCCGCCGACTTCTTCGCGAATAACGTTTATGCCGCATTTTTTCAGCATTTCCCGGGCCAGAGCGATGTTGCGTTCGCCGACCTGCGCGCCTGAGCCGATATTGCCGACCACGTTGGCGCCGCCGAAAATCATGCCTTGCACTCCGGCCAGCGAACCGCAGGCTCTTTCCATGAATTGCAACAGGACGTTTATGGCGTAGTCGCCGTATTTGCCGCTACGCTCGCCGGTCGGCCCTTTGGTCAACATATAATGGTTCATGCCGCCGAAATGACGACTGGGGTGATAGAGGCAAACCGAGACGCAGGAGCCCAAAAGGGTGGAAATGACATGAGGCTGCTTGCTGACCATATATTCGCCAGGCAACAAAAATACGCGATTGACTTCTTCCGTCATAATGCTGATCCTTTGCGCCAAAGAGTCGGCGCGGCAAAACGTTAAACCTTGAAGCCCTGAACGCGCCGCGGCCGGGCTAAAGCCCGGTTGAGGCCAGAGGGCCCCTGGGCGGCGCCCGCTCAGGCTCCGCCCAAGCCGAAAGCCAGATTGACCACGCCGCCGGCGTCCAGCACCAGACCGAGGCCGCCGTCGCCCAAAAGAGCGCTGCCGGACAGAAAGCTCAAGCGCTTGAACTGGGCCCCCAACTCCTTGACCACCACTTGCTGCTGGCCCATAACCGCGTCAACCAGAAGAGCATAGCGGCCGGCCGACGTCTCCACCATAACCACCAGGCCGTCGATGGGGTCGTGGAACTGGGGTTCGAGATTGAAAATTTCATACAATTTGATCAGCGGCGTTATCTGGCCCCGCCGGTTCAAAACCAGTCCCCGGCCCTCGACGGTGGAGAGTTCTTCCGGCATGGGGCGCAGAGATTCGAGAATCTCATCGAGAGAAATGATGAAGTTGGCCTGCCCCACTCGCACATGCAGGGCCTTAATGACCTGCAACGTCACCGACAGCGGTATCTTCAAAGTGATGGAAGTGCCGGCGCCGACGGCGGAGTCGATGGCAATGGAGCCGTTGAGCGCGTTTATGTTGGTGCGCACCACGTCCATGCCCACCCCGCGCCCGCTGACGTCGGTAATGGTTTTGGCGGTGGAGAAGCCGGCCCCGAAAATAAGGCCGATGGCCTCTTTGTCGGTGAGCGCCGCGGCCTGAGTTTCGCTCATCAGGCCTTTTTCCACCGCCACGGAGCGCATTTTGTCCGGGTCGATGCCCTTGCCGTCATCCTCCACCGCCAGATAAAAATATTCCTTATCCGCCGAAGCGGAAACACGCAAAAGGCCCTCGCCGTCCTTCCCGGCCCTTTTCCGGTCTTCGGCCGGCTCCAGGCCGTGGTCAAGGGAATTGCGCACCACATGCACCAAAGGCGCTTCCAGGCTTTCGGCGATGCTCTTGTCGAGCTGCACCTCCTGGCCCTCCAATTGCACTTTGACTTTTTTGCCCAACTGGTGAGACAGTTCGCGGGCCATCATATTGACTTTTTGCAAAAGGCCCTTGATCGGCACCCGGCGTATCTCCATCAGACTTTCCTGGAGTTCGTCGGACAGTTCACGAAAGGCCTGATTGGCGTTTTTAAAGGCCCGGACAGTATTGGGATTGACCTTGTCCTGCTCAATCATCTTTTGCAGATAATTGAAGGTCTCGGCCGTGACGATCAGTTCCCCCACATAACTCATAAAACCATCGACCTTCTCTTCGGAGATGCGCATGGTTTTGCTTTCACGCTGTTTGTCGTCGGCCGGGACGCTCTTTTGCTCTTCAGGTCTGCCCTCTGCGGCGACCTCCCCGGTCTCCCGGTCGGCCGGCGGCGCCGTCCCGCTTCCGGGGAGCTGGGGGCGAACCAGATCCAGCGCGGCCAGAAAGGCCTGATATTTGCCGCGCAGAATTCCCAGTAGAACAGGGTCGAAATCCAGGCCGCTGTCGAAGATGGCGACGAAGTCTTCCTGGGCTTCGTCCAGAAGCGGCTTGATCTCGTTCCAGGAGTTGGCGGCGACCAGGGCCTGAAGGGCGTCTAGATCGGCGGCGTAAGCCCTGGGGTCGAACGCGTCGGACTTGATGTCGGCCAGAGCGCGCAGAGCCGTTTCAGTGAGATCCACGCCTTGATATGAAACCCCGACCGGGTCGGGCTCTTCGGCGGCGGCCTGGGCCTCGGGCCGGGCCAGCTCTATCGGCAGAGCGCTGACCATCTCCATGATCTCTTCAAGCAGTTGGCTGGGGTCTTGCGGCTGCTCCATGGCTTCGACCATGAGGCCTTTAATTTTACGGCAGACCCCTTCGTAGTCGGCGCCTGCGCCGCCGCCCATCCAGGCGACCAGATCCTCCTGGAAAGCGGCTTCGTCCGTGGTCAGGGTCGGGCTCATATTGCCGGCGGCCAGGCGTTCAAACATGTCTTTGAGATGATTGCCGGCCAGGAAAAGATACTCTATGGCTTTGCTGTCGGCCGGACGCGTCTTATGCCTGATCTCGTCCAGAAGGTTTTCGAGCTTGTGGGCAAAATCCTTGATGTGACTGAGCCCGAAAAAGGCGCTGGAGCCTTTGAGCGTATGGGCGGCGCGAAAAACCGGATTTATGGTTTCAATATCCGTGGGGTCGGCTTCAAAGGCGCTCAGGCTTATTGTGTACTCTTCCAGAAGTTCGGTCGCTTCGGTGATGAAATCTTGAAGCAAACCGGGATCCAGTTCCATTTCCGACATGTTTCATCCTTATTTTGGAGAACGCGTTCCAGCCTGTTTATTGTATATGCGCCAATGTCCTGACAGGATCCTAATCAATGTTTCCATTTTAAATCATGACTAAAAAAACAGCAAGGAAAACATTATTTTAAAATGTTCACCCGGCCGGGCGAGGGCGGCCGGGCGGGGAGGGCGGCAACTTGAAATAGGGGCCCTCAAAATTCGGCGCCGGGCCGCCGCAGCCGCGCGGATAGACGCAGGCGTCGATGAGGCTCAACTGCGGGGGCACGCCCTGGCAGAAGCCCATAACGGAAATGGAGGCGCCTGTCCTTAAACGGTTCATCTCCTCGGCCTCCCATTCCCAAAAATAAATCGCCAGCGGCCTGTTGCGGCCGGCGTCCATGGTTATGTAGGCGTATATTTTGTCCTGGCGATAGTTATAGGTGCGTTCGGGCGGACGAATGGTTTTGATGCGCCCGGAGACGATCAGAAGTTTGCCGGTATACATGGCGTCAGCCTGGTGAAAGTCGTTTTTATAAGCTTCCGCCAGCCGGGCCGGCGAAACCTCCACCGGCTCCATATAGTCGCGCTGGGCCAGCAGCGAAACGCGGGGCCCAAAAAGAAAGACCATCGCCAGGAACGCGGCCCCGGCGATGGCCGGCCTGTGACGGCGGGCCGCCAAGGTCAGCCCTCAAGGTGAAAGTTGTAATACAGCATGACCTTATCCACGAAAGCCCGGGTCTCCTTGAATGGCGGCAACTGCCCGCCGAAGCGCTTCATGACCTCGGGGCCGCAGTTATAGGCGGCGATGGCCAGCCGCTCGTCGTCGTTGAACTGCGTCAAAAGCTGCCTTAGATATTTGACGCCGGCGGTAATGTTATCCTGCGGGTCGGTCAGATCGGTGATGCCCATTGAACGGGCCGTGTTGGGCATAAGCTGCATAAGCCCCACCGCCCCGTTCTGGGAGACGGCGTTGGGATTAAAATTGGATTCGGCCTGAATGACCGCCTTGACCAGAACCGGAGAAACCTGGTGCAGGCGGGCCGTGTTCTCGATCATTTCCTCATAGCGCGCCAGGGCGGCATTGAATATCGGAGCGGGATCGGTGTTGTCGCTCAACTCCTTGAGGAAGGCCGGCTCGGGATTGAGCGACAAGAGGCCTTCGTTCAGCGGATCCTCGGTCAGGAGGCGGGCCTCGGGCGCGTTAAGCCCTAAGCCGACGGCCGGCGGCTCGGGCGTCATATGCGGCAGGGTGATGAAATCCTCAAGTTCACGCTGGTGCTCCAGCATGGCCAAATACAGGGCCGGCAAAAAGGCCGCCAAGGCGCACAGGAGCCATACGGCTAGTTCTTGAACCATCGAGTGTCTTTTTTTTACAATCATACTAAAATTAGGCGTCAGCCTTCTCCATTTCAAAAAACGCCGGGGCAAACCCCGGCTGCAAGTCCGCGCGCGTCATTGCAGCAATACAACAGATGAAAAATTAGTCGCGCCGTATCGGCCCCGCACAGTGCGGCCAAACGGCCTTTTTATAGACATAACAGTCGTTCTTGCAAATGTCAAGCCGAATCTACCGCATTATATTGAATAAAAAAATATATAACCCCTCTATCTTGGGCCTAAGCGGGTTTATCTTAAATCGCCGGATTACGGCATCTTCATAATAATCACAGTTACTTGCCGGCAAAAAAACCGCCGCGCCCCAGGCGGGCGGGCCGCTATTATTTTTTCGGCAAAAGTCCATCAACTCAAAAGTCTTTACAAGGCCGGTCTTCCTAGTATATACTATAATCCATAAATATCAGCGTAGCTGCTAGGTAATCATTGCCGGCTCCGCGCCATGCATGGTGTTTTGAACAGGCCATGGCGTTAGTGAATAAAGTGCGGCGCTTTGAAACGCTTTGAAAAATGACCCGCCGCGTCCTTTGGCGTCATTAATGTTTCTGTCGTGCGGCCGCGCCATAATTGGCGCTCTGAGCATGTGCGACGCAAAAATAACCCGTCCGCCAACCATCTGAATGCCCTCCGGCCAGCCTCACGCTATTACGAGGCGGGCCGATATTTTTTTGTCTGTCGCCTCTCATCTGCGGCGCCGGGCCTGGTTTCGTTCCGGAGCAAGGGCCGTCGCTCGTCTCCGAAGCGCCCATTGACGCCGACAAGTCCGGCTAAAAACACCAAAGGATTGTAGATCATGAGCTCCGTCCCCATAACCCAGGAAGGGTTGGATGCCCTGAAAAAGGAACTTGACAAACTGCTGAAGGAAGAACGTCCCCGGGTCATCAAGGCCATCGAAGAGGCCCGGGCTCACGGCGACCTCTCTGAAAACGCCGAATATGCGGCGGCCAAGGAGCGGCAGGGCTTCATTGAAGGCCGCATAATGGAATTGCAGAGTCAGGTGGCCTCCTCCCAGGTAGAGGAAATCAAGGGCCCTTATGACCGTTGCGTTTTTGGGGCCACCGTCACCATGGAACACGCCGACACCGGCGAGGAAAAGACCTATACGCTGGTGGGCCCCTACGAATCGGCGCCGGGAAAAAACCGCATCTCCATAGCCACGCCCATAGGCCAGGCTTTGCTGGGCCGTGAAGAAGGCGATGAAATTCGGGTGAAAACTCCGAAAGGCGTCCAGGAATACGTAATTGTCGCCATCAAGTAAATCGTGTATGATCAGCTCAGGGGTCGTCCCTCTCGGCGGAGTCGAAAAGCGCGCCGGGCCTCCCATCGTCTCTCCCCGGGGCGTCGCCGGTCGCGGAAGTCGCCTTTCGCCGACCCCGGGAGCCGTTTTTCATGACATTGTCCGCCGCTCTGTGGGCATGAGGAGTCGTTTATGAATATAGTCATCGCCGGTTTTGGCGTGGCGGGCGCCACCGCGGCCGAAGAGGCCCGCAAACTGGACTCAAAGGCTTACATCACCATTTTCAGTAAAGAGAAAGACCTCTTTTATTATCGCCCGCGCCTGCCGGAGGTGGTCAGCGGCGACTTGAGCCCGGACAAAGTCATCGCCCACCCCAAAAGCTGGTATGACGAGCGGCGCATCGAAGTGCGCCTGGGCGAAAGTCTGGCCGAAGTCAACCCGGCGGAAAAGATTGTCCGCGGCTCCATGGGCAGCCGCCAGACTTACGACGCCATTCTCTTGGCCATTGGCGCCGAATCCAACCGGCCGCCCTTTCCCGGCGACAAACTCGGCGGCATTTATGCCGTCCGCAGTCTCCATGACGCCTGGAGCCTCTATTTTTACGCTAAAGACAAAAAACGCGCCGTGTTGATAGGCGGCGGCATACTTGGGCTGGAAATGGGCTGCGCCCTGACCAAACTGGGGCTCTCCGTCGTCGTGTTGGAGCGGGCAAAGCGGATTCTGCCCCGCCAGACCACCCCGGCCAGCGCCGAACTCCTGCGCAAAAAAATGTCGGCCCTGGGCGTCGAATTTTTGCTGGAGACTGAGGCGGCCCGCTTTGAGGGTTCCGGCGGGCTGGAAAACGTGGTCTTGAAAAATGGCGGAGACCTGCCCGCCGAGGCGGCGCTTATTTCCGCCGGGGTGACGCCCAACCTGGGCCTGGCCAAGGTGCTGGGCCTGAAAATCGACCGGGCCATTGTGGTGGATGAATATATGGAAACCAGTCTCCCCGGCGTTTACGCCGCCGGCGATTGCGCCCAGTTTCCCGGCGCGGCCGGCGGGCTCTGGACTACATCCAGGGAGCAGGCCCTGACGGCCGGATTCAATATCGCGACTAAAAAGCCGGCTGAGAGGAAAATATACGTCCCCAAGCCCCCTTCCAGCACCCTAAAAGTAGCCGGAATCGATCTGGTCGCAGCCGGAAATATCGACCCCGACGGCCTTATGCGGGGCGTTGAGGCGGCGAACGAGACGACTTATCGCAAGGTCGTGGTCGACGCGGCCGGCCGCCTGGCCGGCTTTACCGTCGTGGGCGAAAGCCGGGGCGTAAAAGAGCTGAATGCGGCCCTGACGGCCGGAAAAATCCTTGCGGCTCAGACTCTGGAAGCTCTGACCGCGCCTGATTTCGACTTCGCCAGATTGTGATATAATCGAAACCAGGAACCAATATGACCTTTAAGACATTGACCTTAGAAGACCGGGCGCTATTTAGGGCCGGCGAAAAGGCCAGGCCCCCGGCGACGAGCGACGCGGTTTTTACGAATATTTTTATTTGGCGCTCATATTATCGCCCCATCTGGGCCGAGGCTCACGGCTGTTTGTGCCTCATTTTTCAGCCTCGGGAGGCGGAACCCTTCGGCCTGCCCCCGGTAGGCGCGGGAGATCGGCTGGCGGCTATGGATTTTCTCATGAGGGAACTTTCGTCGCGCACCGCCGCGCCCTCCCTGCGGCAGATTCCAGCCGACCTGGCTGAAATGGCCGTTCAGGCCGGCCGACCCTGGCAAAGCGTTCACGACCGCGACAACGACGACTATGTTTACGCCAGCCGGCAGCTCATCACTCTCGGCGGGCGTCGTATGCACCAGAAAAAAAACCATTACAACTTCTTCGTCAGCCACAACCAGTTCGAGTGCCTGCCGATCACCCGCGATCTGACCCCGGATCTTCTGGCGGTGGAGGAAAGCTGGGTGGCCGCAAAGGAAGGGCAGAATATGCCTTCCAGCCGTCTGCGCTACGAAATCGAATCAGTGCATGAACTTTTAAGGCACATGGACGATCTGGAACAGTCGGGTCTGGCCATCAGGATCAGCGGAAAAATCGAAGGCTTCACCATGGGTGAACTCATCAGCCCGGACACGGCTCTGGTGCATGTGGAAAAAGCCAATCACGACATACGCGGTCTTTTCGTGGCTCTGACCAGCCATTTCTGCCGGGAATTTTTTTCGGAAACGACCTACGTCAACCGGGAGCAGGATCTGGGCCTGCCGGGCTTAAGGCATTCCAAAGAGTCGCTCAAGCCGGACCATATGCGTCGGAAATACATTTTGTCGCCGGCTTGAGCCGCCGCGGCGCTGAGGCCCGTCTAAGGCCGCGCGGCGGCTTCACCTTTTTTATCCAAGAGGTTATTTTTATGACTCGCCGTCAATTGACCACGCTGTGGGGCTGCGTTTTCGTCTCCGCCCTTTTGACCGCCGGTTGCCTTAATTCTGAAAGCGAATACCTGCGGCTGGTTGAAGAAAAGGAATCTTTATCCCTGGAATTGAAAACGGCCAAGGCAGAAAACGCCATTCTGCGGCGGGCCGAGGCCAATATTTTAAAGGAAAGGGAAGCCTTGCAAACCCTTTTAAGCCGCGCCGTTCTCGCCCCTTCGGCCGGCAGTCCCACGGCGCCGCCCGCCGCGGAAGCGCCGTCGCGGCCGCCTGACGACAAAGTCTATCGGGCGCAGCCTGGGGACACGCTGTCTTCCATAGCCGGCCGCCACAACGCCACCGTCGAACAGATCCTGGCTCTGAACCCGACGCTCGCCAACCGGAGCAACAATATGGTCTGGATAGACGACCTGATTCTATTGCCTTAGCCGCTCCGGCCTAAACGCGCCTGCTCGAAGCGGACGACCGCCCCCGCGCCGGATCGGAACCTATGAAAATATTGGCAAAAAAAATATTGACAAGAATCATGGGCTGGTGTATAAAATCAGAATCGCCAAAATGGGCGGGAATAACTCAGTGGTAGAGTGCAACCTTGCCAAGGTTGAAGTCGCGGGTTCAAATCCCGTTTCCCGCTCCAGTTAAATAAGCCTAAAAGGCTAGTAATATCAAAGGCTTTCAGGGAATTTCCTGAAAGCCTTTCCCCGTTTTTTCTACCATATTTCCGCCAACCCGGCAGAAATGCCCACATCAACGCACCACAACCACTCCCTGCAATATCCTGCAACCTCAACACCCCAGGGCAACTCTCATCAACAGGGGCGTCCTCAAGCGGCATGGCCGGCGCAACGGTTTTTTGGAGACTTTAGCAGTTCTATCATTTCCTTAGTAATTATAACCTGGGTTCCCGGCGTAAACATAACGAGGCCGGCATTTTAACGTCCATGGCTTTAAAGATGTCCTTTTGTTTTTTTGTGACCTCGCTGAAACGCGTTTTGCGTTTTGGATGCTGGGATAGTTCAATGGAGTCCAGTTCATCAAGCAACTCCATCATGGTGTAGGATTTGAATAACTCTTTATCCTGCATCTGTTTTTTAATGTACGACAGAAAAATAAGAGCGATGAACTCCACAAAGAGTTTGCCGTCGAGGGAAAGCTCAGACGAAACGGCCAGGCGGCGTCCGCCCAGCCGCTCTTTGATGTCGCCGAAAGCCTTTTCAGCCAGGTCTTTGTTGCGATATATTTCCAAGGCCTCGACAGGGTCCTTGATCGTGTTGCTGATTAGGGCGAAGTAGCCGAAGTTGCGTATAACCTCGTCGATGGCCTCTTGGCGGGCGCTGATTTTAATTCCCCGCCTGGGCGTGCTTTTTCTCTCGAAGTATTTGGCGTACAGTTTCTCATGCTCCTGGACATGACGGCCTTCCTTAAGCTCTGTTTCCAGGATGTGCAGAAGGCGGTTGAATCGCCTCTCATCTTCCACGGCTCGTTC
>JAISRV010000180.1 GCA_031273445.1 Candidatus Adiutrix sp.
CAGGCCGATGCCGACCATATTTCTGGCCCCGCCGACCAGGCCGTCCATAAGGGTCGAGACGGCGTCGAGCGCGGCCCGGCCTATGGGCTGTTTGCGCCGCCAGGCCAGAAAGGGACGCCGGGTCAAGATGATGAAGGCCATCATCAGACAGGCGTAATAGGCGGCCAGGCCCGGGGACATCTCCAGGGCCATCAGCCCCCAGACCAGGGCGGCTATCGGCAGGAGATAATAGAGGCCGGAAAACAGAATCGGAACCGCCGCCGTGAGGTTCATCAGGGCTTCGGAATCGCCCTCGGGCAGGTCGGGAAAGCGTGTGGACAGGAGCAGAAGGCCCGCGTAGCCGGCGGCCAGGAGCAGAACAAAGGCCAGCCAGGCCCAGCGGCCGCAGACCAGAGGAATCCAGGCGGTCAGGTAATACAGGCCGCCCATGACGGCCAGAAGCGCGGAAATGGTCAGGGCCCCGGGCAGGAGGCGCGAGGCCCAGGGCCGCCGGCTGCCGGGCCGGCCTTCCATGCCGAGTTTCAGGGCTTCGAGGTGGACGATGTACAGTAGCGAGCCGTAGGCCAAAAGGGCTGGAATAAAGGCGTGTTTGATGATCTGGGCGTAGGGCATGTTGATGTATTCGGCCATCAGAAAGGCGGCCGCGCCCATGACCGGCGGCATGATCTGGCCGTTGGAGCCGGCGGCCACCTCCACGCCGCCGGCTTTTTCGGCGGAAAAGCCGACTTTTTTCATCAGCATGATCGTCACCGGCCCGCAGGTCAAGACGTTGGCGATGGAAGAGCCGGAGATGAGGCCGTGAAGGCCCGAGGCCACCACCGCGGCTTTGGCCGGGCCGCCCCTTAAGCGGCCCAGAAGGGCGAAGGAGAGGGCGGTGAGGTAGGCGCCGGCCCCGGCCCGTTCCAGCATGGCCCCGAATAGCACATACATGAAGACGAAGCTGGCCGAGACGCCCAGCGGCACGCCGAAGACGCCTTCCTGGGTCAGCCAGAACTGGGAGGCGGCCCGGGAAACGGAGGCCCCCCGGTGGGCGATCATGTCCGGGGCGTAAGGCCCGGCGAAGACGTAGAGCAGAAAGATCAGGGCCACGCAGGTCATCGGCAGGCCCATGACCCGGCGGGTGGCCTCCAGCAGCGTCAGCATGCCCAGGCAGGCTACGACGATGTCCTTGCGGGCGGGGATGCCGGGCCGGCCGGACAATTCGGTCTGGAAAATATACAGATAGGCGGCGCAGAAGGCGGCGGCGAAGGCCAGAATCCAGTCATAAGCGGGCACATGGTCTTTGGGCCCGCTTTTCAGCAGGGGAAAGCCCAGATAGGCCAGAAAGACGGCGAAACCCAGGTGCAGGGACCGGGCGGCGGTGTCGTTGAGCACCCCGACCCCCAGGGCGTAAGATATGGGGGAGGTGATCCAAAGCTGAAACAGCGACCAGAGCGCCGGAACGATGAGCAGCAGCCAACGGGCCAAGCCCGCCGGTCGGCGCCGTTTGGTTTCTTCGTCAAGCCGCTGCCGCGCCAGCTCGGACAGGGGAGCCTTGGCCGTCTCGGACATATTTTCTCCTTACCGAAAAAACAGGACGCTTTTTTCGGGCTTCGGCCAGTGGGCAGTGCGGCTGATTCCGTCCCTAAAAGCAGGGTCGGAATTAACCGCACAGTTCACTAGACTCGAAAAAGCGTCCGTATTTTTCGGCGCTTATTTCATGAGGCCGACTTCTTTGAAATATTTGACGGCGCCCGGGTGAAAGGGGGCGGAATTGCCTTCCAGCATGTTTTCAGGGGTCAGGCCGCCCAGGGCCGGGTGCAGCTTTTTAAACTCGTCGAGGTTGGCGAAAACGGCCTTGGTTATTTCGTAGGCCACTTCGTCGGAGAGCGCGGCGTTGGTCAGGAGCGTGGCGCGGGGGCCGAAGGTTTTCACGTCCTCCGCGGTGCCCTTGTAGACTCCGCCGGGGACGACGGCTTCAGGGTAAAAGTCGTATTTGGCGATAAGGGCCTCCACTTTGGGCCCGGTCACCGGGACGACGTGGGAGCTGCAGGTGTTGGCCGCTTCCTGAATGGAGCCGTTGGGGTGGGCCACCACATAGACGTAGGCGTCGATTTTGTTGTCGCAAAGGGCGCCGGCCATTTCCGCGGGCTTTAAGTCCGTGGCCAGTTTGAAGGTGGCCGGGGTCCAGCCGTATTCCCTCATCAACAGTTCCAGGGTGCTGCGGTTGCCGGAGCCGGGGTCGCCGAGGTTCATGCGTTTGTCGGGCAGGTCGTCGAAGGAGTTGATGTTCGCGTCGTCCCGGGCCACCAAGGTGAAGGCTTCCGACTGCAGGGAGAAGAGGGCGCGCAGGTCTTTGTCCGCCCCGGCCGCTTCGAACTGCTCAATGCCGTTATAGGCGTAGAACTGGGTGTCGGACTGGACGATGCCCAGCGACAGGTCGCCGGAACGGACGGCGTTGACGTTGAAGACGGAAGCGCCGGTGGATTCGACCGTGCAGCGGATGTTGTGCTCATTGGCTCGTCGGCCTTTGTCCACCAGGCGGCAAATGGCCCCGCCCACGGGGTAATAGACGCCGGTGACCCCGCCGGTGCCCAGGGTCACGAATTCCTGCGGGGCGGCCTGGGCGGCGTCGAGGCCCGGCCCGGCCAAAAGGGCGGCCAGGGCCAGGGCCAGGGCCAAACGTTTAAGAGAGAATTTGCCTGTCATAATCTGTGCTCCTGCGTAAGGGGTTTCAAAACGGCTCCGGCCGTGAGCCGACGGCCTCGTCGGCGCGGAAAGCCGCAAGGCGGCTGACGGCGGGTCGGCGCAAAAATTAATATTTTATCATATATCGTAAATAAACAATTTTTACAATAATTTTTCGCGGAGAGGCAAGGTTTGGAGAGAAGACCCGTCGGGCCGGGCTTGGAAGGAAGTTTCAGAAAAGGCGTTCCAGCATTTTTTCTTCATAGCCGACAGCCGTATCCAGTCGGCCGGCCCGCAGCTTGTTCACCCAGTCCGGGTCGGCCAGAAGGGCGCGGCCCAGGGCCAACAGGGCGATGTCGCCCCGCGCCGCCGCCGGCGCCAGAAGGCGCAGGCGTTTAGCGGTTTCGGCCGCGTCGGCCACGGCGATTTGTCCCGCCGCTATGACCGGAAGCCGCAGGAGGCCCCCTACGCGGGCCGCGAAGCTCCCTTCGGCCGACGGCGCTTCTCCGTTTCGCCGGCTCAGGCCGTCCGTCGCCTCAAGATGGAACATGTCCGCGCCGGCCTCGACGCAGGGCCGCAACAGGGCCAGCAGTTCGGCTTCGTCCCGGGCGAAAGGCGTTTGGGTCAGGCGCCGCTGTTCGCTGATCCGGACGATGATGGGAAAATCCGGCCCCACGGCGGAGCGCGCCGCTTCTATGATGTCCGCGGCTGCGGGCCGCTCGTAGCGGTCGCGCCGCGCCGGACGTTCCGGCTTGTCTTCGCCCGGCGCAAGGCTGAACAAATCGGCCGTGTGCTTGCCGCCGCCATGGAGTTCCAGGCCGTCAAAGCCGATTTGCCGGATTCGGCCGGCCGCCCGCGCGTACTCTTCCGCCCAGGAGGAGGCGCGACGGCGGGCGGCTTCCGGCCGATCCGGCGCCGGCCCGGCCGCGCCGCCCTCTTCGGTCGGGCGGCCGTGCCACAGTTGCGGGATGACGGCCACGCCGGCCGCATGAGCCGCGGAGATGATCTTTTCCCAGTCGCGCAGGGCCTCGTCCCGGAAAA
>JAISRV010000104.1 GCA_031273445.1 Candidatus Adiutrix sp.
GGATTGCCGAAAGTCACAATGTCCTCCGCGATATGCTGGATCACCCCTATTTTTTTCTTTTCCTTCAGCGCCAAAAAGCTGGCGGAAGGCTTGAAAATCCCTTTACGCTCAATGTCGTAGCTGGTAAGTCCAAAAAAACTTGTTCTATCCATTTTGCTGGCGAATTCAAAGGTTTTGTTCATGCGCCTGATCTCGCCTTTGGCGTTGGTCACGAAAATGCTGGCCGGACTTTGCTCCAGCACCTGGTTGAGCTCCTTGGAGCAGTCTAAAATTTTCTCCAGGATATCCAGCATTTCCGCGGGCGTCTCAGGTTCTTTTGCCAATATGTTTTTTTCTGGCCAGGCAAACACGATATTATCAATAACTTTTTTATATTTTTTGATGCTTTTCTTTAAAGCTTCAAATAATTCTTCATTCGTCATATGGCCGCCGTTTCGTTCCGCTGAAGTTATAGGCCCGCAATAAAGCCGCCGCTTTTTTCCGCGCCGAAATTTTTAAAAATATTATTGACAAGCTACGGCTGATTTGTTTTACTGATGGCAGCATAATTATAGCATAGTTGTTGTTGTTTCTCTAATTTTTTTATTAAACAAAGGAAAACATTATGAGTCCTCTGGATTTTGCGGCGGTCGAAAGCGTCAAGCCGGCCCTGGGGCGGCTTAAGGATCGGGTGGCCCTCGTCACGGGGGTGGCTCGGCCCCGGGGCGTGGGCGCGGCCATTGCCAGGCTCTTCGCCCGCGAAGGGGCCGCGGTCTGCGTGACGGACATGGTTCCGGAAGTGCGGGCCCGCGCCGCCGAGATAGAAGCCGCCGGCGGCCGGGCGCTGGCCATTGAGGCCGATCTGACCAAGTGGCCGGCGGTGGAAAAAATGACGGCCGGGATAATAGCCTCTTTGGGCCGCATCGACATTCTGGTCAACGTGGCCGGGAAATCCGTGCCTCCCCGGCCGGCCTTTTCAGACATGAGCCTGGAGTATTTCGATATGGTCATGGACCGCAATCTCCGCACAGCCGTCCATTGCTGCAAGGCCGTCCTGCCGGAGATGCTCGGGCGCAATTACGGCAAAATAGTCAATATAGGCTCGACGACCGGCGTGGTCGGAGTTTATCGCCATTGCGCGGCCTATGCCGCCTCCAAGGGCGCCCTGACCGCTTTCGGCAAGGCCCTGGCTCTGGAAGTCGGCGTCCACAACATAAACGTCAACACCATCATGCCCAGCGATATAGACACCGGCGACGCGCCCTGGAAGCCGGGCGACCCGGCCAGGGACCTCGGGCTGTATGCGGCGCACCTGGCGCCGGCCATACCGCGGCCGGTGCGCTCCGAGGAAGTGGCCGAGCTGGCGCTCTTTCTGGCCGGCGACGAGTCGCGGGCCGTCACCGGGGCCTCATATCTGATCGATGCGGGCGTGACCCTTGTCGAAGGCATGGTCTCCGGGCCGCAATAAGCAAAAAGGGAGTTTTATGTCCGCCGTAAATTCTTCGCGGGAAAAAGTGGCCGTCTTCGGAGGCGGCATTATGGGCCGAGGCATCGCCCAGGCCTTCCTCATGGGCGGTTATCGGGCGACGCTCCTGAGCCGCTCCGAGGCCACGCTGGCGGCGGCCCGGGCTCATATCGCCGCCAGCCTGGAAAAACTCGGATCTTTCGGGCTGGCGCGTGATCCGGAAGGCGCGCTGGCGCGCCTGACGACGACCACGGACAAAGCCGAGGCCCTTAAAGGCGCCGTTCTCCTGGCCGAAGCCATCGACGAACGGCTGGAGGCCAAACAGGAGCTCTTCGCGGAATGCGAGCGATGGGCGGATTCGGAAACCATTTTCGCCACCAACGCCTCCCATCTCGATCCCGAGGAAATTTTCAGCGGCCTGGCCAGCCGGAAGCGCTGCCTGGCCGCGCACTGGTTCAACCCCGCCCAATTGGTTCCCCTGGTGGAAGTGGCCCGGCTCAGCTACACCGAGGCTGTTTACTGGGAAAAGACCGTCGAGATGCTCAAACGGGCCGGGAAGACCGCGGTCAAGCTCAAAAAGCCCATCCAGGGCCTTTTGATCAACCGCCTTTTCTGCGCTCTGGCCCGGGAGGCCTGTCATCTGAACGATATCGGCGTGGCCGACATCGAGGAGATCGACGAGGCCGTCAAGGCCACCATCGGGTTGCGCAACTTCTGCATCGGGGTGTTCAAGACCATGGACCTCGGCGGCCTGTCCGACTGGCGGGACTGCCTGGAACTGCTGCTGCCCCTGATGGACAATTCAACCCGGCCGCCGGATTCCATGGAAAAAATGCTGGCCGAAGGCCGGGCCGGCATCCGGGCCGGGCGCGGCTATTACCGCTATGAGCGGTCTTTCGACAGCGCCGAAATGGATAAGGAGATCGTCGACCGCGACGAAATGATGATGCGTCTTTTGAAATTGAAGGGCTTCGCCTGGTGAGACCGGCCGCCTGCCCCTTTTCCTGACAAGGAGTCGTCTATGTTTAAAATGAGCCGTTTGACCCTGGTCGACCGGGACCATTTGAAAAAAATACACGAAGGCACAATGGAGGTGCTGGAGAAAACCGGGATAGCCATGGAAAACGAGGAAGCCCTGGCCGTTTGGCGGGATCACGGGGCCAAAGTGGACGGCTCAAGGGTCTTCATCCCCAGGAATCTGGTCGAAAAAGCCGTTGAGAGCACGCCCGCCGCCTTCAAATACATGGCTTTGAACGACTCGAAGGCCCTGACCATCGGCGAGGGTCAGGAGCGCATTCACGTGGAGCCCAATCACAGCCCGGTCTTCATCCAGAGCCTGGACCGGGGGCATCGCCAGGGGACGATAGACGATCTGGCCGATCTCTATAAACTCCATCATGCCAGCGAAATCTGCGACATCAACGGGGCCGTCCCGGTGGAGCCGGGCGACCTCAAGGGGCCGGGCCGCCGCGCCCGCATGTTTTATGAACTGATCAAGCATACGGACAAGGCCCTGCGTTTCACCGGAGGAACCCAGGCCGAAGTCGAGCAGGATTTCGCC
>JAISRV010000191.1 GCA_031273445.1 Candidatus Adiutrix sp.
ACGCGCGCTATATCGAGGCCGCGACTTATATGGACCCGAGCCTCCCTGAGGTTATGAAGCGTATTTTGGCCGACCCCCAGACTTCCGGCGGGCTTTTGGCGGCCGTGCCGGAAAAGGAGACGGGCGCCGTTCTGGAGCTTTTCCGCGAACACGGCTCCGCCTTGGCCGCGGTCATCGGCCATGTGGAGGAAGGCGACGGCGAAATAGTCGTCCGCTGACTTTTTGTTGCATATATGCCGCTTGAATTATTACACAAAAAAGGCAGAGCCGACGAGCTTCTGGCCGCGGCCGGCTTGGCTGGAAGCCGCAGTCAAGCCCAGGCCCTGATCATGGCCGGCGATGTTTCCGCCGCCGGCCGGCCGGTAAAAAAAGCCGGGGAAAGGTGGCCGCTTGATACGGTTTTCGCCGTCGCCGCCAGGCGTCGTTTCGTCAGCCGCGGGGGGCATAAGCTGGAAGGCGCCCTGGAGGATCTGGGCGTTGATCCCAAAGGCCTCAGAGCGCTGGACGTAGGCGCCTCCACCGGCGGATTCACGGATTGCCTCTTGCAGCACGGGGCCGCGGCCGTAACGGCCGTGGACGTGGGGCGCAATCTGCTGGACTGGACTCTGCGCCGGGACGAACGGGTCACGGCGGTGGAAGGCGTCAACGCGCGGGCCCTAGCGGAGCATCTTTCCGGCCCCGGGTTCGACCTGGCCGTGATAGACGTCTCCTTTATTTCCCTGGCGCTCATTATTCCTCAGGCGGCGCGGCTTATGAACGAGGGCGCGCGCATCCTGGCCATGGTCAAGCCTCAGTTTGAAGTGGGGCGGGATAAAGTGGGCAAAAAAGGCGTGGTGCGCGACCAGGCGGCCATAGACGGAGCGGTGAATAAAATAGCGGCCCTGGCGCCTCTTCTCGACCCGCCTTTTAAGGTTTCCGGGCGCGCGCCTTCACGTTTGCCGGGCCCCGAAGGCAACCGGGAAGTTTTTCTGCTTTTTGAACGGCCGGCCGAGGCGGCGGAAGCGGGCTGATTTCTATTAATGAAGCCCCGCGTAATTATATTTTTGAGGGCCGATTTTTTATTAGCCGGTTCTGATAGGCAAAGGCTATAAGTTGACCGCGCTTGCGTAAATGTAGTTTATCCATCATATTGCGCATATGATTTTTGACCGTGCTTTCACTGATATAAAGCTTTTCCCCAATTTCTTTATTGCTGAGCCCCTGACTGACGAACAGAAGCACCTCTTTTTCCCGGTTGGAAAGATTTTCGCAATCCACTTCAGCCTGGCCGGAAGATTGAGCGGCGAATTGCGCCAATATTTTGTTTGCTAAAGAGCGTGGAACAGGCGCTCCGCCTTCCGCTATATTCGTCAAATAATCTATCCAGTATTCCGTATCCATATTTTTTAATAAATACCCCTGGGCGCCGTTCTTTATAGATTCAAAAAAATCTTGCACATCATCAGATATGCTCAGCATGACGATCTTAACGTTCGGCGCCTGTTCTTTTATCAGCTTTGTCGCCTCAAGTCCTGATTGTCCAGGCATGCTGATGTCCATCAAGATAAGATCAGGCCGAAGCTGTTTCGCTTTTTCCAAAACATCATGCCCATCCATGGCTTCCCCGACGATCTGGAATTTGTCGCTTTCGCCAAGAACACTTCTGATGCCGCGCCTGGAAAGCGCGTGATCGTCGGCGATTAAAACCCGTACGGGCATTTCAGAAATCCTCCGGCAACTCAATGGTTATAATGGAACCATGTCCGCCGGCCAGAACCAGACTGCCTCCAAGCGCCTCCACGTCGTGCGCGATGTTTTGCAGCCCAAAGGAGCCGCGCTTGTTGAAACTGCCAGGCGCGAAACCGCGGCCGTTATCTTCTATGCGCAGCACCACCCGCCCCCGGTTATGGGCCAGGTTCACCCAAACATTTTCAGCCTGGGCATGTTTTTTTATGTTAAGAAATAATTCCCGCAAGATACTGATTATTTTCTGTTTTGCCGCCGCCGGCAATACTTGGTTGAGACGCTCGTCCACTGAGGCCTCGACTTGCATTTTATCTTCCAGATAGATAAGCCGCGCCGTATTTTCAATAGTATGCCGCAATGATTGCATATCAAAAGTATTGAGTCCTTTAAGTAAAAATATATTAGAGCGGATATCCCTGTCAATATGCTGCACGGCTTCTTTCAGCTCATCAATAGATGATAATGTAATATCCCGTTCTTTAAGAAATTTTTCCGCCTCCTGAATTTTAATATTCATAAAAAATAGAGATTGAGCTATGTTGTCATGCAGACCGCGAGCTATACGATCTCTTTCGCTGAGTATGGCTAAATGCGATTTTTTTTCGTTCAGGCTTATATATAAATTTTGCATCAAGCGAAAAATGAATGTAAAATATAATAAAAATAATATGCTGGAAAAAAGCGCCACCAGAAGATTTCCCCAGTCCATATTAATGTCATGCATGAATTCATGTCGGATAAATTCAAAGATGAGAACAAATATGCCCGTCAAGGCGGTCAAAGCCCATTTCGTTTTTGTGGCGTCTATTTTTTTATCAAATAATTTTAATAAGATAGAACTATTTGGCCTCGATTTTTGCTCCCGCATCCGTCGCGCCCTCTCTGCCTGTTAAATTCATTAATAGCATGGATTTATGACTCGGGACAATAGTACTTTCAGACAAAAAATTAAGGCTTATGGGGGATGGAAAACCTCTCCGCGGAAAAGTATCATGTAAATACTACCGGTTTTGTGATGTTTGTCAAGACAAATTCGGAGCATCTGAACACGGCCGGCGCGGCCGGCTGGGGCTTCAGCGCGAACCAGCAACTGACCGAACCGGGCCTGACGATTTGGAGCAAAATCAGTTTTGAATTTTAGACAAGACCGCCGACGAGCGGATTCACGGGAGACGCACATGAGGAACAGATATGGTTTTGCTTTGCTGTATATTGTGATCGGCGTTTTATATATCGCCATTCCGCATATCCTCCTGCCGGTGTGCGAATATGCGGATTCGGCCGCCGGGGGACATGCCGCGCACGCGCCCGCCGCGGGGCCGGCGCACAATGCCTCCGCCGCCCCGTCGGAGCATGGGCATGGGCATGAACCCGCTTCATCCGCGCAAGACGGTGAAGACACGGGGCCGGTCTCCGTCGCCCTGTCGGAGCATGGGCCTGGGCATGAACCCGCTTCATCCGTGCGGCACGGTGAAAACACGGGCCAGGCCGCGCAAACGCACATGGTCTGCTTTTGGAGCGCGAAGGCCGAACTTGGCCTGGGCGCGTTGATTATAGCGGGGGGATTGCTTCTGGCCCTGTCCCATTCGCTCGAACGGCGACGCGGCGTCACGCTTATGCTGGCGGCCTCCGCATTTTTTGGCGCGGCGATTCCCACCCTGCTCATCGGCGTGTGCCGACCGGAAACCGCGCCCTGCCGGGCGGGGACGCTGCCGGCTCTTTTGATCCTGAGCGGGTTTTTGCTCCTTGTTTCCCTACTCAACGGCCGTAGCCTCGGCAAACTCCAAAAGGCGGGCGCCCATAATCAGGCTCATAAATGAAAAATCCGCCAAATGCCTAGAATCATCGTGATCGTCAAGCGCCTTCTCTTTCAGCGCCGTCCGGTTTATGTTGATTTTCAAGCTTCGCATAGCTTCGTCATTTACATGGGCTATGACTTATAGGATGTAGGTATAATATTTGCGGAATTCAGGCAGGATATATTTTCTCGACAATTTCAGTTATAATGCGAAAACCGAAACAGAATGGGAGTGACCTGATGAAACGAGTGATAGCTATCAACGGCGGTCCAAGGAAAAGCTGGAACACCGGCGCCTTGCTTCGCCGTGCGTTGGACGGAGCGGAATCCGCAGGAGCGGCGACGGAGACGGTCCACCTTTACGACCTGAACTTCAGGGGGTGCGTTAGTTGTTTCTCCTGCAAGCGAGTTGAGAGCTACCGAAATGGCCGTTGCGCAATGAACGACGATCTCTCGCAGGTTCTGGAGAAGGTTATGGCGTCGGACGCGGCAATAATGGGCTCGCCGATATACCTGTCGGACGTTACTGGGGAATTGCGTTCTTTCTTCGAGCGTCTAATTTTCATGAATCTTGCGTATGACCCAAAGGAACGGTCGATAACGGACAAAAAAATTTCATGTGGCCTCATATACACCATGAACATACCGGAGAATGCGGCGAAGGAGCGCGGCTATACGGCAATGTTCGAGTCTCATGCAGGAATGATGAAAATTCTGGGAGGCAGCGTCGAATACATGACATCATGCGACACGTGCCAGTTCGACGACTACTCCAAATATCACGCGCCTATGTTCGACGAATCCCACAAAAAAGCCTGGCGCGAGAAGCAATTTCCAATAGACTGCCAAAATGCGTATGACATGGGCGCTCGCCTCGCCGAAATCTCTCCGATGCGGCGCTGAAAAGCCAATGTTGACTTCCCACATGGAGCCTTTCCTCATTATAGAATTGGTCTGGCTTTTTAATCGCGAGCCTCCGCAAAAGATAGGGGTATTTCTCGCCCTGTACGCCCTTATTTAAGGGTTGACTTTGGACGAAAGATATGTTTTACTGACGCGGAATTCAACATGAAGCTGAATTGCCGGCTCTTCTGAATATCCGGCGTCCGGGCGCGTGACGCGCCTGTCTGGCTGACTTGAACGTATTACGGTTATGAAAGCCGTGCATCCAATTAAGATGGATGCGCGGCTTTTTTTATTGCGGAGGCGGGCTTTATTATTTCCCATGAGCTGAAACAAGGAGCGGCAAGATGATGAACAGCAGGATGATGAACAGCAGGATGACGGGCGGCGGGACGGCGGGAAGGCGTCTCGTTTTATTGTTGGCCTTGGCGATTAGCCTCTGGGGGGCAAGTCCGGCCTATGCCCAAAGCGGCGACATCCCCCTGTCGACCATTAACGTCACTGGCGAGAGCGACGGCACGGCCAAAGAAGGTTATGTCGTCAAGGAGGTTAAAGAGCTGGGGCCGTGGAGCGAAAAGGCCTTGCTGGACACGCCCTATACGGTGAATATCGTCACTGAGGATTACATCGAAAACATTCAGGCTCGCTCCCCCGGCGAACTGTTGGACCGCATCCCCGGCGTGAACCGGAACGGCGGCGGATCGGAACACAATTTTCAGCATACGGCCAACATCCGGGGTTTCGCTACGGCCGGCAGCAGCAGCGCCAGGTTCAACGGCGTCCCCACCGGCAACAACAATGTGGCCACTTTTCTGGAAGATGTGGAATCGCTGGAGATAATCCACGGCTTGTCGGGTTTTATGTATGGCAGCGGCAATGTGGGCGGCTCATTCAATTACAATCTCAAACGGCCGACTTACGACTATATGAATAAACTCAGATTCGGCACTTACGGCAACGAACTTTTTTATGGTCACGCCGACCTGGGCGGGCCGATCGCCGGCGGCCTTCTGGCCTACCGGATCAACATCCTGGCGGAAAAGGGCGAGGGGCCGGTCAAGCCCCAGAACCTGACCCGGCAGCTGTTGAGCGTGGCCCTGGACTGGAATCCGACCGAAGATCTGCAATTTCAATTCAACGCCTCTCACGGCGAAATTGAACTGCAGGGCCGGGAAGGCGGCTTCTATGTGGAGGACAATAACCTGCAGGCTTTCGTCAACACCGATATAGACCGGGTCGTGGGCTATGAAAACGCCGCCAACATGGTCAGTCTGAACGGGCGGCTGCCGGGGCCGCCGGATCCGTCCCAGCTGAAGGCGCCCCTGGATTTCTATAACAATTACGACACCAATAACCTCGGCCTGGGGGTGAAATATAAAATCAACGACCGGCTCAAATTCAGAGCGGCCGCGGCCTACAATGATTTTGACCGGGACATGGTCTGGGGCAATTTTTTCTTCACCGTCGACCCGGACGTGTATAAGTATGACGTCCGGGGCTCTAAAATGTTTTACAGAACGCACGGCGCTTACGCCTATCTGGACGGGGAATTTGAAACCGCCGGCATTGAGCATAAGCTGACCGTCGGGGCCAACGGCTATAGCCTGGATGTTTTTACCCAGGCCTATACCTATGCCCCGGGGGGGCCCAGCCAGCTGTACTATTACGGCAGCCGTTTCAGCAATCCGGCCCTGGCCTGGAACAACAATATCGACGCCCTGGGGATAATGAACAACATCGGGCCCCGGGGGCATAAGAACAGCGACAGCCTCAACTATAACCTGCTCATCAGCGACGACGTCAAATTCAACGATCAGTGGGAACTTATGGTCGGCCTGAATAATTCCACCATCAGAAACCGTTCCTATAACGCCGCCACCGGGGTGAAGAGCAGCGAATATAACAAATCCGCCGTCACGCCGACTGTGGCCCTGATGTTCAAACCCATTCCCAAGCTGACCGGCTATGTCAGTTATATCGAATCCCTGGAAGCCGGGGCCATGGTCTCCGCCACAAGCGACTGGCTCAACGCGGGTGAAGTTCTGCCGCCTTTGAAAAGCAGACAATACGAGGTCGGGGTCAAAGCCGAAGTCGGCGGCATGTTCCTGACCGCCGCCCTGTATCAGATTGAAAGGGCGCTGCAATTCGGCGACAGGAGCAGCATGATGTATGTGCAGGACGGCGAGCAACGTCATCGCGGCCTGGAATTGATCGCCCGGGGCAAACTCACTGAAGACCTGACCCTGATGGGGGGCGTCAATTTCCTGGACGCCGAGGTATTGAGGACCTCCGACCCTCTGATGGTGGGCAAAGAGCCCACCTTCGTGCCCAAATTCGCCGGCAAAATTTATGCCGAATATGATCTGCCCTTCGTTGACGGCCTGACTTTGACCGGCGGCCTCAATTATTTCGGCAAGGTTTATACCAACACTTACAATAATCTGCAGGTTCCCGCCTACGCCACGGCCGACCTGGGCCTGCGGCTGGCGACTAAGGCCTTTGACCAGGACGTGATCTACCGCCTGAACGTCTACAATCTGACCAATAAAAAGTATTGGTTCGGCGGCGGGAACTCGCATCTGCACACCGGTCAGCCGCGCAGCGTGGCCCTGTCGGCTGAAATTCAGTTCTGAGCCGGGCCTTGGCTAAACAATCCGGAAAATCGGAGGGCGGCGGGCCGGCCGTCCTCTTTTTAATTTTTCTGCTCGCCGCGCTGCTGAAAGGCCTTTGGGCCCCCGAGGTCGCCGAGCGGGCCGCCGATTCCGCCGGCGGTCTGGAAGTCGTCGACATGACCGGCCGGCTGGTTCATTTGGACGGGCCGGCCCGGCGGGCCGTTCTTTTGACCCCCCTGTCCTGGCATTATCTGACGGTGACCAGGTCCGACGAATCCATCATCATGGTTCCGCCCTACATGAAACATGAATTCGCCGAATCGGTTCTGGGGCGGATATTCCCCGCCCTGGCCGCCAAGCCCGTATCAATATTCGACACTAAATCGGCCGCCCTCTTCAGCGCCGAGCAGTCCCTGCTCATGAATCCCGACGTCATCCTCTCCTGGGACTATCTGGCCCGGGACCTGGAAAAAATAAAATTCAGGGGCCTGATAAAAATCACCGGCGACGGACGCTATAAGGAAAAACTCTATGAAGTGCTGGGGGAACTGACCGGCCAAAGCGAACGGGTCGAACAGATGTGGGCGCGCTATCGGGCCAATGAAAGCGCCTTATTCGCCAAAATTCCGGCCGAGGCCCCGGAAAAAACCCTGATCGTCATCGGCAACGACAACTTCGCCCTATGGCGCGGCCAGCCCTATAAAAAATACGCGGCCGACGTCAAAAAACTGCGGGCCCGCAATATGGCGGAAAAAATAAGCAACACCAGCGGCCCCTTAAATATGGAAACGCTTTTACAGCTGGACCCGGACTTTATCTTCATCAATCCTTTCAGCTCTTATTTCACCGCCATGACCACGGCCGACATTTACGCCCATCCGGTTTTGCGGCGCCTGAAGGCCGTGTCGGCCAAAAGGGTCTATCACATGCCCCTGGGCGCGGCCAGGTTGGAGGGGCCGTATGAGGACTATCTTTTTCTGCTCTGGTCCGCCCTGGTCATGCGGCCGGAGCTGGACCTGGAGCTTGACCTGCGGTCGGCCGTCAGGGAAACATACCTGGAAGCCTTTGGCTATGAAATGTCGGAAGATGAAATTGACGCCTGGCTCAGGTTTGAGGAAAACAAATTTTCCGCGGGCTACGCCAGGTTGGGGCGGCCGCGTTGAGAGGCGCGCGGGAACGGTATGTTCAACCGCCGGGATTATAAAATAGAGAGAATGATCATGTCGGACCATAAGTTCAAACAGAGCAAAATCATGATCCCGGTTCTGTTCGCCGCGCTGGCGGTTCTGATGCTGCTTTCGTTATTGATCGGCCGCTATCCGGTTTCGGCCGGGGAAGCTTTTCATATCGTTTTTGTTTCGCCGTTCGTCGAACAGGCGGCGACTGAAGATACCCGATGGATCGTGGTGCAGATTTTGCGTCTGCCTCGCATACTTTTGGCGACCATGGCCGGCCTGGGCCGGGCCATGGCCGGGGGGGCCATGCAGGGGGTGTTCCGCAACCCCCTGGTCGGCCCGGAAATACTGGGGGTCTCTTCCGGGGCGGCCTTCGGCGGCGTGCTGGCCATTTTTTTGGGTTTCGGCGAATTGCCGCAGATAGCGGCTTCCGCCTTCGCCTTCGGCTGTCTCGCCCTGGTTCTGGCCTTCATTCTGGCCGGAGCGGCCAGGCAGCACGGCGTCATCGGTCTGGTGCTGGCCGGCCTCATCATCGGCGGTTTTTTCGGTTCCGCGACCGGTTTGTTGACTTATATGGCCGACCCGGAAACCAAGCTGCCCAATATCGTCTATTGGCTGATGGGCAGTTTCGCCGCCGCGACTTACGATCAGGTCGCCTTTATGGCCGCTGTTTCCCTGGTCGCCATGCCGCCTTTACTGGGCTTGAGCTGGCGCATCAACATCCTGTCCCTGGGCGACGCCGACGCCAAAGCCTTGGGCGTCAAAATAAATTTTTTAAGATGGCTGATCGTCGTTCTGGTTTCCCTGGTGGTGGCGGCCCAGGTGGCCGTCAGCGGCGGCGTGGGCTGGGTCGGTTTAATTATGCCCCATTTGGCCCGGATGCTGGTCGGCCCGGATCACGTCAAATTGCTGCCTGTTTCAAGCCTTCTGGGCGGCATTTATCTCCTGCTGATGGATGATCTGGCCCGCTCGCTGACCGGCGGCGAAATACCCATCGGCCTTTTGACCTCCATGATCGGCACGCCGGTGTTCGCCTTTTTCTTCATTAAATTACACGGGAAGGGTTGGAGCAATGACTGAAAACCTGTCGCCGCCGGCCCCATCAGGCTTCGCTCTGGAAACGCGGGACGTTTCTTTCGCCTATGCCAAAGCCGGAAAAGTTTTAGACGGCTGTACGGTTTCCATAAAGGCCGGCGGCGTCTTCGCCGTTTTAGGCCCCAACGGCTGCGGCAAAACCACCTTGCTTAAAATTTTCCTGGGCCTGTTAAAACCAAGCGCCGGTTGGATGAAAATAAACGGCGAAATAACTTTCGTGCCGCAACTGTTCCAAGTGACCTTCAGTTACAGCGTCCTGGATATGGTCTTAATGGGCCGGGCCAAAAAAATAGGCCTTTTTTCCCGGCCGGCGGCGCCGGACATTGAGGCGGCCCAAAGCGCCCTGGCCTGCCTGGGCGTCGCCGATTTGGCGGCCAGGCCCTTTCAGGAGCTTTCCGGAGGTCAGCGCCAGCTGGTTATGCTGGCCCGGGCCTTGACGGCCGAGGCGGAAATTTTAATCCTGGACGAACCCGCTTCGGCTTTGGATCTTAAAAACCAGTTCCTTTTACTGACCTGGATCAAGCGGCTGAGCCGGGAGCGGGGACTGACCATTGTTTTCAGCACTCATTTGCCCCAGCATGCTTTGACCGCGGCCGACGAAGCTCTTTTGATGTCCAGCGGCGGCCGTCATTCCGCCGGCCCGATCCGGGAGGTTATGAGTGAGGAAAAATTATTCGAGCTTTACGGCGTGCCTCTGAAATTTATAAATTTCGATTACCAGGGGCGGCCGGTCGAGTCGCTGGTTCCCGTATTTGCCGGGACATAATCCCGTTGCAGCCTCTGTTTTGATGGGCGGAATTAACCGCACAGTCCGCCAGTATTCTGTAATTTTAAAGAGTTACAGAGTATTATGCTTTATTCGCCTGATATTCGGCGCCGCCGGAGCGTACGGCCATGACCGGGAACTGGCCGAGGCGAACCAAGCGGTCGGTGGTGGAGCCGACCAGAAGGTTTTCTATCAAGCCGCGGCCGTGAACGCCCATGACGATAAGGTCAACGTGGTTTAAAATGGCGTATTTGTTGAGCTCTTCGTGCGGCTGCCCGGCCAGGACCACCGTCTGGGGGTTCACGGATTCGCGTTCGTTTTCCGGAATCGTCTCCAGAAGCTTTTTGTGCAGATCGCTTTGCAGCTTGTCGGCCATGCCGTGTTCTTTCTGGGGATCAAGCTTCAAAAGCTGAGACAACTGCGAAGGTTCAATGACCGTGGCCATGCTCAGTTTGGCCCCGAAGGCCTGGGAGAAGTCGATGGCCCAGCGCACGGCGTTGGCGGAGTCCGGAGAAAAATCGCAGGCGATGAGAATGGAATCGACATTGCGCGTGACCTGACCTATGGGCATGTCGCCGGGCACGATGAGGAAAGGGACGTTCAGCGTGTGCATCAGTTTGCGGCTGACCGAGCCCAGAAGGAGGCGTTCTATGCCGCTTCTGGTGTGCGTGGCCGCCACCACCATGTCGGCCTTGCTGTCTTCGACGATCTGAATAATTTCCTTGGCCGGATAGCCGATGGCGATCTGCAGCTCCCATTCCAGTTTTTCGCCGCCGGCCAGAATGTCGGTCACCTGCGCTTTAGCGGACTGTTCCACCCGGCCGCGCAGTTCCTGCGGATCGACCATTGTTTCGCCATAGGGAGTGACGGCGGGCAGGTCTATGATGTGGGCGATGATGAGTTTGGCCTCGTGGCGCCCGGCCAGCTTGGCGGCGATGGGCAGGGCTTTGTTTGAACTTTCCGACAAATCGGTGGCGCAAACCACGGCTGACATTTTGAACATGTCGGGCTCCTTTCGGTCAGATGAATTTATGCGCGGGCTCGCGTCGCGCCTGACTGTTTGTCATGTTATTTAAGTTTACCTAAAAATACCTGGAAATAAAAGAAAATAATGACGCGCTAAGTCCTCCGGCGCTCAACCGAAAACCAGGCCGGGCGCTTCGGCCGTCATGGCGGCCCAGGTTTCCCGCCCGCTGAAGCTTTCGGCGTACAGCTTCATTTTAGGTTCGGTGCCGCTTGGCCGCATGGCGAACCAGGAACCGTCGTCCAGAACGACCTTGAGCCCGCCGATGGGGGCCTGATTGCCGGGGGCCGCGGTATAGGCGTCGACTATCCGGCGGCCGGCGCAGGCCGCGCCGATAAGGCGGGCGGCGTCGATCGTTTTTAAGGCGTCTTTCTCCCCGTCTTTCAGGTCGCTGTCGAGGCGGCGATAATAACTGTCGCCGTAACGTTCGGCCAGCTTTTTATATAGCTCGTGCGGGGCCTGCCCCGTCCTGGCCATGATCTCGGCGCCGAGCAAAGTCATGCAGAAGCCGTCTTTGTCGGTGGTCCAGGTCGAGCCGTCCATCTTCAAAAAGCTGGCCCCGGCGCTCTCCTCGCCGCCGAAAAGAAGAGAGCCGCGAGCGAGGCCTTCAACGAACCATTTGAAACCGACGGGGGTTTCGTAAACCCTGCGGCCGCAGCCTTCGACCACCCTATCGATAATGGATGACGACACCAGCGTTTTGCCGATTCCGGCGCCGTCGGGCCAGCCGGGTCTGTGCCGCAGGAGATAGTCTATGGCCGCCGCCAGATAATGGTTGGGATTCATCAGTTCGCCGCCGGAGACGATGCCGTGCCGGTCGAAGTCCGGGTCGTTGCCGAAGGCCAGGTCGAAGTCGCCGCCGACCTTGATGAGAGAGGCCATGGCGTAGGGCGAAGAGCAGTCCATGCGAATGGCGCCGTCGCCGTCCAGGGTCATAAAGGAAAAAGTCGGGTCGACTATCTTGTTGACCACGGTTATGTCCAGGCCCCATTCCTCGGCTATGGGCTCCCAGAAGCGGACGCCGGAGCCGCCGAGCGGGTCCGCGCCCAGCTTCAGGCCGGCCGCCTTGACGGCTTTCAGGTCCACGACTTCGCCCAGGGCCCGGACGAAAGGGCGGATAAAATCGACGGGCCTGGTGGTTTCGGCCTTTAAAGCCCTGGAGTAGGGCATTTTTTTGATGGCGCCGGGGTCGTCCATGAGGGCGTTGGCCCTATTTTCAATCCATCGGGCGACTTCGACGTCGGCCGGGCCGCCGTGGGGCGGGTTGTATTTGATGCCGCCGTCCTGGGGCGGGTTGTGGCTGGGGGTGATGATCAGGCCGTCGGCCAAGGCCTCGGGGCGGCGGCGATTGTGGTCTATGATGAGATATGATATCACCGGCGTCGGGGTGTATTCGCCGCCCTGATGAATATGGACGACGACCCCGTGGGCCGCCAGCACTTCGAGGGCGGTGCGGAAGGCGGCCTCGCTTAAGGCGTGGGTGTCGAAGCCCAGAAACAGCGGCCCCCGGCAGCCCGCCTGCCGGCGATGCTCCGCCGTCGCCTGCGCCGCCGCCGCCACGTGATTTTCATTGAAAGAGCCGCTGAAGGAAGACCCGCGATGGCCGGAGGTGCCGAAGGCGACGGGCGCAGAGGCGGGCGAGGTGTAATAGTCGGCCATGAGCCGGGGCAGGGCGACCAGGCGGTCGGCGGGAGCGGGCTGCCCCGCGAGCGGATGCGCGGCCATGTTTATCTCCTACATATTGTTAATCGACTAATGGTCCACATAAGATCATTTTGGCGATAAAGGCGCCCGGGGGCGCTGAAGCCCCCGGCCCGTCAACAGGGCGGCGCCCCCGGCCAGAGGCGCGTCTTCGCCCAGTTGGCTTCGCAAAATTTTCACGCCTTCCGGCTCGGCCACGATCAGGCGTTCCGCCAGGATTTCCCGGATGTCGGGCTCAAGGTATTCGAAGGCCCCGGCCGCGCCGCCGCCGATGACGGCCCCCTCCAGACCCAGAAGGTTGAAGATGTCGGCGAGAACCCGGCCCAGGGCCCTGCCGGCTTCCTTGAAGACCTGGAGGCTCATTTCATCGCCGTCGCGGGCCAGGTCGACCATGGCTTTCGTGGTCAGTTCGTCCGGCCGCCCCTCATAGAGGCTGGGCTTGCCGGCCAGAAGCCATTCCCGGCCCAGGCGCCGCATGCCGGTGGCCGAGGCTATCGTCTCCAGGCAGCCGCGTCGGCCGCAGCCGCAGAGAGCGCCGTCAAGGGCGAGGGGAATGTGGCCTATTTCAACCGCGCTGGCGAAAGAGCCGCTCCAGAGTTTTTTTTCCAGAATCAGGCCGCCGCCGACGCCCGTGCCCAGAGTGACCACGATCAGGTTGGCCAGGCCTCTGCCGGCGCCGTACAGCCACTCGCCGACGGCGTAGGCGTTGGTGTCGTTTTCCAGGCGCACGGGCATGTTCATGGCGCGGCCGAAGATGTCGGCCATCGGCACGTTCGACCAGCCGGGCATATTGGGCGCGTTTATAAGCAGGCCTTCCGCTTGGTTCAGCCAGCCGGGCATCCCTATGGCCAGCGAAGCCGCGCCGCGTCCGGCCGGCGCTTCGGCCGCCAGAGCCTTCAAGTGCGCCACCATGTCGTTTATGACTTCAACGGGAGGCCGTGAAGACGAAGTGGGAAAATGTCTTCGGCTCAGAATCCTGCCCCGGCTGTCGACGAGACCGGCCTTGACGTTGGTGCCGCCGACATCCATGGCTAAAAACAGATCATTATCATCCACAGCCAGACCTCCACAATGGCCATATTATCATATTTCCCCGCCTTTAACCAGTTAAGACAGCAGTTCTCGGGCGTAGGGGAATATTTTTAAAAAGCCGGTCGCCCCCGGAGTGGGGCGACGGAGCGAAGCGACTGGTTGAGGCGCCAAAAAAGCCCCTGGCTGGGCAAAAATCACATTTTTTGCCCAGCTACGACCCAGTAGCTAAGCCGAATAGGCGCATATTTTTAAAACAATAAAAAGCAGAGCCCGGTTAAAAGCGCGGAGCCGAACCTGGCCGCTTCGAAGCGGAAGCCGCAGAGGCCGTTGTTTTTGAAGAGCGGCTTTATCAACTGGAATGAATAGGCGGGGCCGGCGAAAATTAAAATGGCGGCCAGGCGGGGCAGGTTTCCCGTGGCCAGGCCGACGGCCAGAGCCAGAGCCCAGACCGCCATATTTGTTTTGAGCAGCCGCTCGACCGCTTTTTCGCCGCAGACGGTCGTGAGAGTGGGCCGGCCGAAAATGCGATCGCCCTGGGCGCTGAGAAAATCGCTCATGGTCGTCAGGGCGAAAAGCCCGCAAAAAACGGCCACGGCCGTAAACAGAAACGGCCAGGCGCTGAAATCGCTCTCCGCCGTCGGGCCAGCGGCCAGGAGCGGGGCGGAGACGAATAAAAGCGTCCAGCCCAGCGCCAGGAGCGCGGGCCGGGCCACCGGGCGCAGGCGGCCGCAAAACGACGCGGCCCCCCAGGCGGGGCGGGGCAGACGCCAGTAGGCCAGAACCATAAGGCTCATGAGCAGAAGCGAAAGCGTGAGGCCGGCCGAGGCCAGAATCGAGGCGGCCAGGGCCATGAAGGCGCTAAAGCAGATCAGGCCGATCAGGGGCCGCCGATATTTGGCCATGAAGGCCGTGCGGTCGGGGGCATTGAAACGTATGGTCTGCGCCCGGGCGAAGTCGCGCAGAAGGTGCAGCGCGACGATGTAAAAAAAATAAACGCTGAAAATGATCGGCGCCGCCGCCGCGTTCATCAGGGCCCCGGCCACGACGGCCATTGAGGCCATGGCCGCGGCGCCGTAGATGTTGGATAGAACCAAAGCGCGTAAAAAGCGTTCGCCCAGACCGCGCCATGAATTTTCGCCGGCGCGGCCCATGGCCCTTAAAGCCTGGAGCATCTGGCTTATCTGCCAGAAAGAAGTGGAGGCGCCGGCGGCGACCCCGACGGTCGCAACGCCGCGAAACCAGTCGGCTTCCAGGTCGGCCGCCGTTTCCGCCGCCAGCGTCTTTTTGCCCAGGGCCCGGCCTATTTCGACCAGCCGCCTGGTGTTGCCGCTGTTGCGCCCGCCCACGACGATCAGGGCGTCCACTTCGCCGGCCAGCGTTCTGAGACCGTTTTGGCGTATGGCCGTGGCTTCGCAGATGGTATTATGAATCTCGGCCTCCGGCCAGCGGGCCAAGACGGCCTTGACCACTTCCGGCCACCCGGCTGATTCCTGCGTGGTTTGGGAAACCAGCAGAACCTGTCCCAACTCCGGGAGGTCGGCCGCTTCCCCGGCGCGGCTTATCACCCGCCCGCGTCCATAAGCATGTCCCATAAGGCCGATGACCTCAGGGTGGTCGGCCGCGCCCCAGATGACGACGTCGAAACCCCTTTTGGCTCGGTCATCGACCAGTTTCTGCACGCCCAGCACTTTCGGGCAGGTGGCGTCGCGCACCCGGAGGCCGGTTTTCGCCAAAAATTCCTTTTCCTCCGGCGGCAGGCCGTGGGCCCGGATAATGACGGCGCCCGCGGTTTCGCCGGCCCATATCTTCAGCCCTTTTTGGGCCAGAAGCTCCAGGGCCGGGCCATTGTGGATCAGTTCGCCGCGGCTGAAAACCCGGCCGTCGCGCCGCGACAGCTCTTCAAAGGCCATATCCATGGCCCGGCGAACTCCGGGACAATAGCCAAGGGTTTTGGCCAATTTAATTTTCATGACGACCGTGCCGATCAGATATGTTGAAGCCGGAAGGCCGGGCGACGATTCTCATTTTGGCCGGGCGGCTTGTCGGGGTCGGCCCGCCCGGCTTTGACGGGCGGAAGCTTCAGCATTACTACTGTAGTATTACTATTTTCGGCGTTTTTTTTCAATCTGGCTATTGCGCGGCTAAGCATTGCGCCACAATATTTTGAGGTTAAAGCGCCTTAGTGGGACATATCATGTATAATCTTGTTTAACAGCCGGAAAAATAAAAAAAAGTTTAAAAAAAGTTGACTTCCAGATGATAATCAGTGTATTATAAATAATCGTATTTTAATAATAATTTGCTATTAAAATGCACAACTCATACGGAATTAATGATGATACGGAATTGAACCGAAGAAAGCAGAAGGCAAGCCCGTCTCATTTTATAACCGGATAATCATCAGAGGCCTTATGATTGTTTGTCTGAAACCGAAGGCGCCTGGAGGAAAACGATGAGCCGTTCGAAGTCATTAATGATTGTGGCCCTGTGGGCCATGTTGACCATGGGCGCTTCCACTTTGTGGGCCCAGGAGGTCGCGCAGCCGTATGTGGTGCAAAAGGGAGATACCGCCGCCAGCATAGCGAAAAAATTCTATGGCAAAACCTCTCTTGGCGCTAAACTGTGGCAGGCGAACCGCAATCTCGTGGCTAATTCCAATAAGCTTACCGCCGGCGATACGATCTACATCTTTCCCGAATCGACGCTGGCCGCCGGGAAGACCACGGCCGTGCCGCCTCCGCCGGGTCCGAAACCCGCCGAGCTTTACCAGCGCGGCGAGCTCCTGGATGTGGGCTTCCCCAAGTACGTCAGCTTTTTGGCTGACGGGCGCGGCCTGGGCGGCGGCGGCGCCATACGTCTGACGATCAAGCGCATCGACCCGGTCACCCGGGCGGAGATTGATCAGTTGTATGAAGTGCGCGAGGTCGGCCAGATTTTGGCCTCCAACCGCGGCGGCCCGGTCGCCGGCGACGGCACGGACAAAGCCAGGTATCCGGGTTCGCTTCTTCTGTATAACAAAGCCAGGGTCAATATACGCTTCACGGAGGATCTGGCCAAAATTCTCGATTCCGACACCTACGGCGACTCCGATCCGTATTTCAGGGAATTTCCGATTTACGGCGTCTCGGGTTCCGTCCAGGAAACCATGACCAGCCGGGCTGACCATCGGCGCAATGTCGGCGAGATCTACCACTATAAGGGCAAAGTCAAAATCGTCGCCCGGACGGAAGGTCTGGCCCCTCTGTCGGTTCATGACCAGAAAAATCTCAAGCGGCGTCAGGGCCGGACGAATCAGGACGCGGAGCCCGTATCCTATGTCGGGGAGATTACTTATTCTGAAGACGCCATTGAAATGAATGATCGCCTATTTGTTTTCGTAGATCTGGAACCCGGCTATGAACGGCGCCTGGACCCGCCTTTTGTGGAGCCGGCCGGGAGCTATAATTCACTGGGCGACTAATAATGTCCGCCGGAGCGATAAAGGATACGGTTATGTTAAAACGCATCATGCCTCTTATGTTGACGGCGCTGGCCGCGCTGGCCCTGTCGGCCTGCGCCAATGTCCCGGCCAAAGTCGACGGCGAGCGCTTCGCGCCTTGCGGCGCCTCGCTGATCAGCGTCAGAACGGGCTCCCTGCCGTATGCTAAGACGGCCGATTCTTCCTGTGTGCAGACCATTTTGCCCTTCGACCTGTCGGTATGGCGTGAAGCCCCGAACAATTCCAGAAAAGTGCGGGGGCTTCCGACGGTGACGCTGGGCTGTCTGCCGTTGACGGCCGAGGCCGGCGACGGCGGCTATGCCGCGCTTGGCCATTCGAACACGATGCTGATGAATTTCGACGTGACGGCTTATCCGGACGACGCTCTGGTTCGGAAGGCCGTTCTGGCGGTTTACGCCATGTCCGGAGCCGAGAAGCTGGCCGCCGCCCAGTTCCGCGCCAGGCTGCACGTCGGCGATGAACTGCAGAGCGTCGGCGCCAGGCGCGAGATGCCTCAAATTGATCAAAACGGCGCCGGCTGGGTTATGGTCGACGTCACCTCGTTTGTGGCCAGGGCGATAAATGAACGCCGCAACTCGATTCATTTCGAGATATCCCTGCCCTGCCGGACGCCGGCGGACAACCTGGCGGAGGCGGCCGTCGTCAAGCGGGAGCCCCGCCTTTTAGTGGAATACAACTAGCGGACTGTGCGGCTGGCTCCTTCTAACCACACAATCCGCTAGCGTCCATCCTGAGCTATGCATGTCGGCCGGTCCGGCCGGATCTTAAAATGCGCGGCTTTTAAATCGTTTGTCGCGGAAAGCGGCGCGACGGCCGGGCGGCCGTCGCCCGCGGCTGAGCGCCGGAACAACAACGCCATAGTCGAGGTTGCTTTATGAAACGTATTCTAACCACCGCCGTTTTATTTTTTCTGGCCTTTATGGCCGCGCAGCAGGCTTCGGCGCAGCGGGTCGACCCGGGAACCATTCTGGCCAGACAGACGACCGTCGACCAGGGGCTCTTCTTCGCTCTGGCCAGGGGCGATGTGAACACCATGACAGTTTATCGCGACCAGGGCGCCGACCCCAATATAAGCTTGACCATATTGGGCTTGAAGGCCCGCGAAATTTTCGGCAAAGACCAGCCTATTTTTAAAGCGCCTTTCGACCCCAGCGGCTGGCCCATTCTGACCTGGGCCGTCTACCTCGATAATGAAGAGGCCGTCAAGCTGCTTTTAAGGTCGGGCGCCCGCGTCAACGCCCCTGATGTTTACGGGGCCACGGCTCTTCACTGGGCGGCCTGGGCCGGGCAGCACACTGTGGCCAAGATTTTGCTGAACAACGGCGCCAATTGCCTGGCG
>JAISRV010000233.1 GCA_031273445.1 Candidatus Adiutrix sp.
GAATCACCGGCAAAGTATAGATGATCAGCCAAAGTTTTTATTCTGTTCAAATCGGCTAAATTAATATCCTGAACTTCATCAAGAAAAACATAGTTAAATTTTTTCCCGTTATTTAAAAATTCTCTATAGGTCTGGATAACAGCATGATTCAATATTTGATGATAGACAGGCGCTGATTTAACCAGCTCCAAAAGGCTGTTCGTATAAGTTATAAAACATAGCGAAGCCTGCGGGTGCAGGCTGGCCATTCGCTCCATGAGATTCATCAGAATCAGACTCTTGCCGGTTCCGGCAAAACCTTTGATCCAATGCGGGCGATTTGGATTATTGGTGACGCCATTGATAATCGCCTGCTGTATCGGCCTCAAATTATTAAAAGGAATCCACCAGCGCATATCAGAACCTTTCCGGTAATGCTTCTCTGTCGATTGGGGCAGCCAAATTGCCGTCATCGTAAGGCGGCGGCGGCCCACCCGCGGCCTCATTGAGTCGTTCAAGCTCGGCTTTAGCCGCGGCCGCGAGAGATGTTTCGCCGATTTTTTCGGCGACGCGCGCCAAACAGCGGCATTCATTTTTAGTGATCTCCCGCGCTCTTAGTTTCGGCTCAAGAAGGCCCGCGCACTCTTTAAGCATGGCCCGCCCTTCCACGCTTCCTCGCGCCGTGAGCGTTGTCCCTAAATTTTCAAGAGCGGGAGTGTAGCGGGGATTGAAAGCCAAAGCCTCACGTAAAAGAGCTTCTTTTGAGGGGCCGGTTTTCCGGATAGACAGGTTGTAGGCGGTAATCTCGGATTTCTGACGCTGATAAGCCCGCTTGGCCCATTCCTCGGCGCGTTTTTCTTTGCCGGCCTGGCTATAAGCATAGCAAATGTTGACGGCGTGATTTTCCGTCCGGTCAAGCCGCTCGACCGCGACAAACATGTCGGCGGCCGTTTCAAAAGCTTCCGCCTCCAGCGCGGCCCGGCCATATTCAAGAACTGTCCGCTTGGGGGGATTGCTGCCATATTGCAAGAGAGCCTCGTTGAATTTTTGTTTGGCTTTCAGCATAGATTTTTCCGCCGGGCTCAATTCGCGGTTGTCCAGGGGATTCAGCAGGGAAGCCTGAACGGTCTGATCGCCGACCCGGGCTTCGACTTTGAGCAGTTTATCGTGGGTTATGCCGGCCCGCACGTAAACCTCTTCATCCTGTCCGAAGCCTTCGGGAGTCGGGGCTTCTATTCTTAAAACGCCAAGCAATTTGTTTTTATTGCCGACACATATGGGCAGCTCGACGATTCTTTGCCCGGGCCTGTCCACACGGCATCTGGCTTGCAAAGGCTCCAGGGTCGGGACTTCGGATGAGGGGGGGATGATGATTTCCTGCCTTCCGCCGCGAGTGATTACAGACACTGGCTCAGACGTTATCGGGCAAATCAGGTCAAGCCCGAAGGCATGAAAGCCCAGGCAATGCAGGGCCGCTCCCAGCGAGACGTGGCTGCGCAAATCATTTGGAATTATTGCTTCCACCGTCGGCGGCAGATTTTCCATCACCGCGGTTCTGACCAATGGGTTGGCGGCGCTGCCGCCGATGAAAAGCACGGCATTCAAGTCTTCAGCCCGCAACCCTGATTTCTTCAAGGCGTCGTCAACAGGCGCATAGACATGTTTGCCGGATACGTCAGGGTCGTATTCGGCCATAAATGATTCCATGATATCCGCCAGTTGGGCCAGAGAAAGACGGGGATTATTCAGACAGAGATCATGGCCTCTGATCTTGAATCCAGGCGCCGGATTATCCGTGAATTCCTGCTGCTGCGCCCGCACCTGATCCAGGGTAGCTATATTCCTGCCCGACAGCCATTCGATGGCGGCCACTTTTAATCTTTCCGCCGTTGGCTGAAGGCGCGGAAGCAGGCGCTCCTCTATATCCCTCAGTTCCGGGTCAAAACCTGGCGCTGCGGCGATAATTTGAGGAAGAAGCGCCTGGCTCGCGATGGCCCGGTCAAAGTCGTCGCCGCCTAAAGCCGTGAATCTGGATATGGCTCTGTTGCGCGACCTGGGAACTCTATCATCAGTTATGCCAACTTCTAAGATGGAAACATCACAAGTTCCCGCGCCAAAATCATAAACCAAAATATTAGACCGATTTCTTCGAAGCCGCTCCATAAACGGGCTTTCCCCTCCGGAATACGCGCTTTGGCGCAGAAAGCTCAGAAAGGCGGCATTTGGTTCATCAATAAGACAGCTTCCCGATACAGGCAGGCCGGCCGCGGTCATATCCTCAATCAAGTCGCGGCGCTGGTTGGCTTCAAAGGAGGCGGGAACAGACACGGCAAAACACATGTCTTGCGGCAGGCCTCTGCTTCTTATGGCTTCTTTTATTGCTTTGAACAGACATTTAAAGAATTCCCTGGCGGCGTCGTTTGCGTTTTCAATGGCAATCGCATGACCGTCACTTCTTTTAAGAGCCGTCTCAGGGTAGGTGGGGCCAATGTCTATGCCCAGTCTCATTTTAAAAGACGAAAAAATGTTTCTGCCTTCAAACAGGCGTTGCCGTAGCCTGTAAGCGTCGCGCCCGAACAGCAATCTGCCGTCTTTCCAGGCCAGAACGCTATTCACCAGATGATGGGAGATGACGCCTCCATATTCGTCCGGCTGATCAATAGACAGTGTTTCGCAGTTGATTCTCCCTAAATCATCCCTCGCAATCAAACTGACCACGCTGGTCGCGGTTCCGAAATCAATGCCTATATATGTTTTGTTTGAAAGCGCGTTTGCGATGGCCTGTCTATTTGAGTACGGAGCTATAAGCCAGCCCCCGTCCCCGGCTGGATTCGGCGGGCCGGGAATAGCCGCTTCTGCAACATTTAGACGCAAGTGCACGGTTCACCCTCCGTCGCCTTGAGGCCCAAGTTCACGCTTCGCTCTGATCTGCGGCCGGCCTTCCTGACGCGGGGCGGCCCTGTCGCTCTGGCATTGCAGTAAATATTACATCTTGTTAATTTAACTGTCAATTAAATTTCCGTTAGTAAATTCTCCGGGCGTGATTTTCACGTAGAATAGTCTGGTGGAGATGCTATGGAACTGAAGACGACGGAAGCTCAGCTGGCGAAATATTTTCGCGCCTGGCTGCTGCATTGGATGAATAAAAACAAATATACCCAACTGCGGGCGGCCGTGCGCCTGGGCCTTACCCCTGGCTTCATCAATATGATCATCAATAATAAACGGGCGGCTTCGGCCGGGCAGATGGAAAAGATAGCCGGGGCCGTCAATCTGGATTTGCTGGAAATTTTAATTCACGGCCGGCGTCTCTTGGCCGGCGAGCCCCTTCCGCCGTCAGCTCCGGTATGGCCTGAGATTGAACCGTCGGAAATAGGACTGAGCCGGAAGCAAATTGAGGCCCTGAGGGAATACCGCGCTTTGCTGAGGGTCGGCGGCGAGGGGGTGGAGGTGATAACGGAAGCCATACAGGCCCTGGCGCTTAAAAAGAAAAGCGAGGATCACAAAGAAAGCAAAGTTCTGATAACTTACCACCAGGCGGCTCTAAATCGTTGAATTTTTGGCGCGCCGCTGAGGAAGCGAACCTGCGGAGCCGGAGGCGGCGGAGGTCGGCGCTTTCGGAGCGGCCGTCATAAATCATCCCGAACCTGCGGCGGCTCCTGGCCCCTTTCGATTAGAAAGTCGTCAGGCAGAGAGCATAGAAGTTCAAAAGCACGGGCCATATTGACCTTCGGCTCGCGCAAGACAATTTCGCGGCCGCGGCGAAAAATTTCCAATTCCGAACCGTCCACCCGAAATTCTTTGGGCAGCCTGATGGCCTGACTATTGCCGGATTTAAAAACACGTACTGTGACCATTTTATTCTCCTTCGTCAATGGCGTACATACAGTAAGTCTAAGTCCATACGCCATTCAGACTTGAATCAAATCTATTTATGACCCTCCGTCAGGCCTCGGGGGGCGCCGCGGCGCCGCAGTAGGGGCAGAAGGACAGTTCGCCTATCGGCAGGGGCTTGCGGCAGGACGGGCAGAAGTGGGGCAGCGGGGCCAGCTCCACAATCAGCTCTCCGGCCTGAACCGCGACCATCTGTTTGGTGGTTCTGAAGTCGGCCTTTTTCAGCACGCGCTTGACCAGGCCGTCCATGGTCGAGACCACGGCTTTCTCCTGCTTCATGATGGAGATGTTGAAGAGTTCCTGCCCGGCGGCCACCACGTCGCCCGGCTGCACATATATGACCCACAAATCGCCGCTGGAGGGCGCGGCCACATGGCAGGGGTCGCCGGCCCGGGCCATGACCGGGCCGTTTTTGGCCTCGGCCGCGCCGGCGGGTTTGGCCACGGCGACTTCGGTGCGCATAATTTCCGAATCGAGAACATAGCGCACCATGGAGATGCCGTGGGCGTCCGGCTTTTGGATATCGCGGATCATCATCTGATGGGGCTTGCCGCTGGTGTCGGTGAAGTTCATGTGCGCGCCGACTTCAAGGCCTTCAAACCAGATGTCCAGGGGCAGGTTGTTGGGGTTGCCGTAGGTCTGGCGGAATTTGATGGTTTTTATGGCGTCGGCCGGCTGGTTGAGATACATGACCAGCTCTTCCTCTGTCGGCGGGCGGTGGATGGCTTCGCGCAGGGCGACCGTTTCGTTCAGGAGGTTCACTTCCGGCAAATATTGCAGGGGCGATTCCTCGGTGCGTTTGGAAAGAGCCCAGGACCAACGGTCTTCCCCGAAGGCGCTTTGGTAGACCCAGTCCGGGGGAAAACCCAGGGGCAGGCGCCCGAAACGGCCCAGCAAAAGGTCGCGGAAGGCGTCGTTGCAATCGCGGTAGATGAGCAGACGTTCTCTTTCAAGCTCTTCGTCGACTTCGTTTTCCGGCGTCTCCGCCACGGCTTCGAGCACGTCCAAAAGACGGCGCACTTCGTCGAGGCCGCCGCGGTTGTAGGCGGCGGAGACGCCCAGAAAAGCCGTATTCCAGGTAATTTGTGAACCCGGGGTCACGTCGTGGTAACGGACGATGCGGCGGGCGCCGGCCAGAAAACGCAGCATGTAGGGCAGAAGTTTGATGTAGCCCTGCTTCATGGCCCCTTCCTGGGAAGACGAGGC
>JAISRV010000236.1 GCA_031273445.1 Candidatus Adiutrix sp.
TTCCGCCGCTTTCCGCAAAGGTGCGACCTGGTTCTGGCCACTACCGGCCGGCTGGCCGAAACCCTGGGAGGCTATGCCGGCCGGCCGGCCTACGCCTTGGAAACCCTGCCGGCGCCCGACCTTTATTACCGGCTCCCGCCCCGGCCCTCGGAAGATGGGGTCTTCCGTTTCCTCTACGCGGCCAGCGCCTTCAACTATCGCCACCTGACGGATATCGCCGCCCCGGCCATAGTCCGCATCATGGAGGAATACGGCCCCAAAGTTCATTTTATCTTCATGGGCGGCGATTTCCAGGCCGGGCCGCCGGAGCGGCGCACCATCTTGAGCGGCCGCCTGCCCTATTACCAATTTGTGGAAAAATTCGCCGCCGTCACGGCTGACGCGGCCCTGGCCCCTCTGGACCGGAGCGTCTTCAGCTTAGGCAAATCCGACCTCAAATACCGCGAATACGGCCCGCGCGGCCTGGCCGGAATTTACAGCGACACCCCTGTTTACGCCCAAAGCGTGCGCCATGGCCTAACCGGGCTATTGGCGGCCGACGGCGAGGAAAACTGGTATGCGGCCATGAAGCGGCTCATCGATCATCCGGCCGAAGCGCGCAAAATGGGCCAGGCCGCCCGCCGCGAATTGAGGGGCAAGTGCAGCCTCCGGGCCTTTGCCGATCTTTGGCGCGACCGGATAATCGGCCCGACCTTGGCCGAAGGCTTCAGCCCGGCTCAAATCCGGCCGGAGGAAAGACGGCGCGGCCAAGCCGATCTGCGGCGTCCGGCCGCCTTCGAATTGGCCCGCCGGCGCGATCAGATCTGGCGGCGCATCCGCACTTTCTGGTATGACGCTTTTTACCTGGACCGCAAGCCCGCCGTCCTGGCCCTGAAAAAAATATTCCGCCGCTAAATATGGCTGCTATAATAGGGCGTTAAGCAAAGCGCCACAACATCCGGGCGCTTTATAATTAAACCGGCGCCCCCAAGGGCCGGCTGAGGCGGATTTGAATCATGGACAAGCAATGGCGGCAAGGCCGTGATTTTTTCATTAAAAAACTGGAACAGCTAAAAAAGACGACCCGGCCCGGCCGTCGCCTGGCTGACGACGCTTGGTATTTCGAAAAAAAAAGCGTGGTCGATCAGGCCCTGCCTCATCTGCGCGAAATCATCAGGCAATGGACGGAACTTCCCCGGGATTTTGAACCGGAATTCTATCAAAGCCTGTATCCTGAAAACGGCCAGGGGCAGAAGGCGGAAGATTTTTTTCGAAACGAAGGCCCGCGGCGGGGGGAACTGGCCAGCCCCATCGCCCACATGCTGGGCTTGACCGGCTTTTTGATGAATGACGCCTCCGTTTCCACTGTTCTGGAAATAGGCCCTTACGCCCACCCCCTGGACCTGGGGCCCGGCGTGACCGTCAAACGCTTTGACCTGCTTGATCAAAATGATCTTATCAGGGAAATTGAAGGCGCGCGGACCAGATCACACGTCCCGGATGAGGCGCCCTTTATCGATTATGTCTCCCCCGTCGGGGATTTGTCGATCATCAATGAAGAATTTGATGCCCTTTACAGCGCCCACTGTCTGGAACACACGCCGGACCTGATCGGGCATCTGGATCAGGCGGCCGCTCTTTTAAGGCCGGGCGGCCGTTATTATCTGATAATTCCCGATCATCGCTACTGCTTTGATCACTTTTATCCGCCGACGGAGCTGAACCAGATTACGACGGCCGAGGGCCGGTTCCCCGGTTGGGTTCATTACGCCACGGCCTATTTCAACCAGGTCCTGATCACCCACAACGATCCCGAACGTCACTGGCGCGGGGATCATTTTAATGACGGTTTTTGGAAAAACCTTGAATCCCGCATCAAACAGGCGGAAGAAAACATTGAAAACAACGGCGGCCCCTGGCCGAACGCACACAACTGGCGATTCAACCCGGCCTTGTTCAGAAGAGTCATGAACGCCTTGAGAGAATCCGGTCGGCTGAAAATGGAAATAAAACGGGTCGGCGATACCCCCGCCGGCCGCTGTGAATTTACGGCTGTTTTGGAAAAACCAGGGGCAAGGGCCCAGCCGGCGGCTATTTAAGCAGGCTAATCAGTCGCTACGCTCCGCCAGACTCCGGCCCCGCCGTCAGCTCGGGGAAAGCATCGCCTTAGAGCCGCTTCCTCCTCGGCCTAGCCGGACATTTCTATTTTGCGTTGACAGCCTCGCCATTTCAGGGGCTGACAGCCAGCCAAGCCGATCATTTACATTATAGAACTGCTGGAGGCTTGACTTTTCTTTTGGAGGTGCAGTATAATTTCGTTCTGATGTAAGGCGGCATAGCCAAGTGGTAAGGCGACGGTCTGCAAAACCGTTATTCGGCGGTTCGAATCCGCCTGCCGCCTCCATAATTTTAACGCCGTCGGCCGCTTTTTACGGCTGACGGCGTCAAGGTTTAGCCCCCGGAACGCAGAGGGCGTCCGCGGCGCTTTCCCAGGAAATTCATGCCTTTCACCAGCTTTGAATTCGCCGTTTTTTTCGGGATTACGCTGGTTCTCAACTGGCGTCTGCGCGCCAACGCCTCTCTTTATCCCCCGTTTCTCCTGGCCGCGAATCTCTCTTTCTACGGCTTGGGCGCGCCGCGTTTTCTGCCGCTTCTTCTGATCGTCGCCCTGGCCAACTGGTTCACGGCCGTCAGAGTGTGCGGCGAAAAACGGCCTGGCCGGCGTAAATTATATGTGGCGCTGGATGCGGTTTTTTGCCTGACCCTTTTGTGTTTTTTTAAATATTTCGAATTCGGGGCGACTCTTTTGGAAGACCTCGGCCTCACGGGCGGGCTGTGGTCCCGCTTTCAGCTGCCGGAGATCGTCTACCCCATCGGCCTGTCTTTTTTTACCTTCCAGGGGCTGTCCATGGCCATCGACCATTATCGGGAGCCGAACCGCCGCCCGCCCGATTTTCTGGCCGCCCTGAATTTCGTCTCTTTTTTTCCCACGCTCCTTTCCGGCCCTATTCAGCGTTTCGGGTCTTTCATCCCCCAGATGAAGTCGATAAAATACGAGCCTGAAAACTTCAACCTGGCGGCGACTCTGATTCTTTCCGGCTTGTTCAAGAAGGTGGCCCTTTCCAGCTACCTGTCTGAAAACATCGTCCGCCAGGTCTTTCAGGTGCCTGAATCATACTCGGCCATGGGGGTCTGGGCCGGCGTCTATGGCTATAGCGCCCAGATATATTTGGATTTTTCCGGCTATTCAGATTTGGCCTTGGGTGTGGGCCTGCTTTTGGGGTATAATGTGGGTCGGAATTTCGACGCCCCTTACCTGGCCACGAACATCAGGGATTTCTGGCGCCGCTGGCATATCTCCCTTTCCTCCTGGCTCAGGGATTATCTATATATTCCCCTGGGGGGCAACCGGCGCGGCTCCAAATCGCTGAACCTGTTTTTAACGCAGAGCCTGGGCGGCTTGTGGCACGGCGCCCACCTGCGCTACCTCATCTGGGGCATGGCCCATGGTTTGGCCCTGGCGCTCAGCCATTTTTTTGAAGGCCGCCGGCGCCGAAAAGAGCGCCTGGCGGATGAAGCCGGCTTGAAACCCCGGCCGCGCCGGAGAATACGCTTTGTCCGCCTGAGTAAGTTCGCCGGTTTTTTTCTGACTTTCAACTTCGTCAGTCTCCTGTGGATTCTCTTTCGCGCCGAAGACAGCCGGAGGGCTTTGGAAATATGCCGGGCCGGCCTGGACCTGGGGCGGGAAGGTCTCGGGGCGCCGCTCCTGGCCTGGCTGGCGGTGGGGCTGACCCTTTTGATGCAGGCCGTAGGCGCTGAGGTTCGCGCCGGTTTTCTTAGTCTTCAGGCCAAACTGCCCGGGCCTGTTCTTTCGCTCTGGTGCGCCTTCTGGGTGATCGTGATTTTGAAGCTGGGGCCGGACGGCGTTTTGCCGTTCATTTA
>JAISRV010000301.1 GCA_031273445.1 Candidatus Adiutrix sp.
CTGACAGATCGACAGCCCCAGCCCGGTGCCCGCCCCCGGGCTTTTGGTGGTGAAAAAAGGGTCGAAAATGCGCTCGGCGATATCCGGGGGAATGCCGGGGCCGGCGTCGGAAAAGCGAATGACGACCCGGCCCGGTTTTCTGGCCAGCTCTATTTTGAATTCGCCCGCGCCCTCCATAGCCTGGGCCGCGTTCATGGCGATGATGACGACTATCTGGGCCAGATGGTCCCGATCCATGAGCACCAGGTGGGGGGCGGCCGCTTCGTCAAGGTCGTAGGCGACGGCGATGCGGCTGAAGGCCCTCTGCGCGTTCAGCATGGCCATGGCCCGCGGCAGGGCCTCGCCCAGGTCCAGCACCTCCCGGGCGCCCCCGGAAGGGCGGGAATAATCCAGCAGTTCGCGCAGAATTTTTTGTATGCGGCCGGTCTGGTTGATGATGGCCGACAGGTATTCGCGGCGTTCCTCTTCGGAACTGCCCCCGGCTTCGAGAATCTGGGCGTAGCCGGAAATGGCCGAAAGAGGGTTGCCGACCTCATGGGCGACCCCGGCGGCCAGAACGCCGATGGAAGCCAGCTTTTCCGAGTGTATAAGCTGCCTCTCCAGGTAGCGCCGCTCGGTCATGTCGCTGACCAGAACCATCCACGAGGCCGGCTCGCTCGACGGCGCCCGGTCTTTTCCCGGGTCTTCGGGCCTCTCGTCGAGACCTTCGCCGTCCACCCTTGAGGTCGACAGAATGACGTCGCGTCTTTCGCCTTTGGCGTTCAAAAAGACCGCTTCGAAAATTTCATCGGCCGGCGGCGGCGAGTGCGGCGGCCAGTCGACCGGCAATTCCGATTCAACCAGAAAACTTCTGAACTCGCGGTTCAGCATCTCGTCGCGCCGCCAGCCCCACTGGGCGGCTTTGCGGTTGGCATAGGTGACGACGCCTTCCCGGTTCAAAGTGAACATGGCGTCGTTGGCCGTCTCCAGCAGACGCTGGAGGTAGTTTGAAACCTGGCGCGCCCGGCTTTCCGACTCCACCAGGCGCTGGTTGACGCGGGTCAGGTCGTCGAAGAGCAGAACGTTTGAAAGAGCCGCGCCGGCCTGGTCGCTCATAATGGCCAGCATGCGTTCGTCTTCCGGGGCGAAGGGGCGGCTGTCGGGCCGCGAAAGAACCATCAGCCCCAGAAGCCGGCGGCGAACCGTCAGGGGCAGAAAAACCAGGGTTCGGTCGGCGTCTTCGGGGCGGCCCAAAGGGTCGTATTCAGGGGCCGCGCTCATGATCGTGCAGGGCGCGGCCAGCCCGTCGGCCGGGGCCAGGGGGCCCAGTTGGTCAAGCGACCAGGGGGCGGCCCGCTGGGTTTCGAAAAACGAGAAAATTTCCTGGTCGGCCCAGTAGGCGGCGCGGATAAGCAGGTCGCCCGTATTTTTTTTCGCCGGCGCCAGCATCAGAACCAGCCGGTCCACCGCGACCTCGTGGGCCACCGTCTCCAGAAGCGAACGCGACAGCGTCTCCAGGCTGCGCGGGCTTCTGAGGGCGTCGCCCATGCGGCGGACCAGCGACAGCTCTTCCAGCTTCTGGTCGTATTGCTTATAGATTTCAGTGAGGGTGCTTTTGTATATGTCCAGTTTGGCTTCAAGCTCTTTCAGCTTTTCCAGCTCCGGAGACATATGGCCCCGTCCGTCAGAAATATTCATGCAGAATTATGGTCTGGTCGCGGTCCGGCCCCACCGAGACCAGGGCCGGCGGCGCGCCGCACAGTTCATACATGCGGTCAAGGTAGTTCCTGGCCGCCTTCGGCAGTTCGTCAAGCTTTCTGGCGCCGCTTATGTCGCCTTCCCAGCCCGGCAGGGTTTCGTAAACCGGCCGGCATCTTTCCACCGCCCGGTAGTCAGCCGGGATGAAGTCGATTTTTTCGCCGTCCAGCAGATAGTGGACGGCTATTTTCAGTTCCTTGAGGCCGGAGAGAACATCCAGCTTCGTCACGGCCAGATGGTCGGCCCCGCAAAGGGCGACCGAGTTGCGGACCACCACGGCGTCCAGCCAGCCGCAGCGCCGGGGGCGGCCGGTGGTGGTGCCGAACTCCGCGCCCTGTTTGCGCATGAATTCGCCGGTCCCATCAGTAAGTTCGGTGGGCATGGGGCCGGAGCCGACCCGGGTGGAGTAGGCTTTGACCAGGGCCAGCACCCCGTCGATGTCGCGGAAGGCCACGCCGGCGCCCGTTGCCGCCGCCCCGGCAATGGGGTTGGAACTGGTGACGAAGGGGTAGATGCCGTGGTCGAGGTCGAGCTGCACGCCCTGGGCGCCCTCGAAGAGAATGTTGTCGCCGCGTTCAAGGGCCGCCCGCAAAACCGCCCAGGCGTCGCCGATGAAGGGTTTCAGCTTTTCAGCCCAGAGCCCGGCCCGGGCCATGATCTCTTCAAGCGAAACCGGCCTCAGGCCGTAAAGAGAAGACAACAGGCAGTTTTTTTCGGCCATGGCCGCCGCGGCCTTTTCTCTGAAAAAATTCAGATCGGCCAAATCGCACATCCTCAGGCCGATGCGGGAAGCCTTGTCCTCATAAGCCGGGCCTATGCCGCGCCCGGTGGTGCCGATTCTGCCGTCGCCTTTTTGGCCTTCGCGCGCCTGGTCCAGAGCCTGGTGATAGGGCATGATGATATGAGCTTTTTCCCCAATCAGAAGGTTCCGGGGCGAAACCTCGACGCCGCGGGCGCGTAAAGTTTCAATTTCTTGTATCAGCACGTCCGGGTCTATGACCACGCCGCCGGCGATCAACCCCATTTTGCCCGGATGCAGAATTCCTGAAGGCACCAGATGCAGGGCGTATTTAAGCCCGCCGACCACCAGGGTGTGTCCGGCGTTGTTGCCGCCCTGAAAACGCACGACCATGGCGGCGTCTTCAGTGAGAATGTCGACTACTTTGCCTTTGCCTTCATCGCCCCATTGGGCGCCGACAACGATCACATTGCTCATTTTATAAATGAATCCCTTCCGTCGCCGAGTTTGTCCGCAGACATGAATCAATATCTAAGCATATCACGCTTCGCCAAAAAAACCAAACAGCTATGGCCGCCAGGGCAGTTCGGCCCACGTCTCTTTTCAGGCCGGGGCATACGGCGCCCGCCGCTCAGGGCGAAGCCCTGACCCCACGGCCAGGATGCGGAGCATCCGGCGGCCTTCCGCCCGGAAGCGCCCCGGCCGACCAAGAACCGCCCGCCGCCCAAGCCCCCACGGCCAGGATGCGGAGCATCCGGCGGCATACCGCCCGGAACCCCCCCGTCCCACCAACAACCGCCCGCCCCCAAACCCCCCACGGTAAGTATGAGGAGCATACGCCA
>JAISRV010000306.1 GCA_031273445.1 Candidatus Adiutrix sp.
TCTGATCGGCTACTTCATATACGCCCTCATTTTCGTTTCTTATTAGATTTCGATAAGGGGAATGACGCCCATGTCCTATATCGGAAACGATCCCGGCCGCCTGCCGTCCGTCTGGGCCGAAGCCCGGCCCATGACCACGCTCCGCAACGCGCGAACCAACCTCCCCCAGGTCGCCGCCCGGGCCGAAACCGGCGCGGTCTCCTACGAGACCACCGGCCCCGCGCGCCGCACGCTGCTCCAGACGCCCCAAGCCGTCTTCCGCTACAGCGCCGACGAGCGCCTCGCCGGCCGAGTCCGGCCCGACTATCACCCTGACGACTACCTCACGCTGTCCAACCACTATAATACGGCCGGGCGCGGCGCTTACCATCCCAACCCCAATCCGGTCATCATCGACAAAATTATATAGCGCTCTGTAACTATTTTGGACTGTGCGGTCAAGTCCGTCCCTCTCAGCCGCGGCCGAAGCCGGGGACGGCATAGGCTTTCTCCAGCCGGCGCATAATCCAGGCGGCCAGAGTCGTCATAAAGAGATAATAGAGGCCGGCCGCGAAAAAAGTTTCGGCATAGCGAAAGGAAGAGTTGGCCAGAGTCATGGCCGTCCCGGTCAGTTCCTTGAAGGTCACGATATAGGCCAGGGAGGAATATTTGATCAAATAGACTATTTCATTGCCGCAGCCGGGCCAGGCCCGCCGCGCCGCCTGCGGGACGATGATGTTCCAGAAAGTCTGGGCCTGGGTGAAGCCCAGGGCCCGCGCCGCCGCGAACTGGCCTTTTTTGATGGAGAGGATGGCCCCGCGGATATATTCGGAATGATAGGCGCCGCTGCAGAGGGCAAAGATCAGCACTGAAGCCGCATAGGGCGAAAGATAGAAGATCCGCCAAAGCTCCGGCAGCCCCCGGGCCGCGAAAAAAGGCTTCAGCCACATGGCCAGTTGCGGGAGGCCGTAATAGCAGACGAAGAGCTGCACCACCAGGGCCGTGCCCCGGAAGAGAGAGACATAGGCGTTTAGGGGGGCGACGAGAAAACGGGGAAACATGGCCCCCCGGACTGTCCCGACCACGACGCCGATGGCCAGGCCCGCCAGCGCCGCGGGGATGATGGTGGACAGACTTAGCCAAAAACCGCTGAAAAGTCTAGGCCAAAGGGTTTGATAATAGGCCAGGTCAAACATAGGCTCAGTGCCCCAAGAGTTCGGTGAGCTTGGCGCAGAAAGCCGCGGCGCGGCTTTCGGAAGCGGGGGCCAGGAGGTCGTCCGGCCTCCCCGTCTCGATGATGCGGCCGTTTTCCATAAAAATTATCTCCCGCGTCAGGCGGCGGGCGAAGCCGATCTGGTGAGTGGCCATGAGCATGGTCATGCCCCCGCGCGCGAGATCGGCGACGACGTTCAGGACTTCGCCGATAAGATCAGGGTCAAGGGCGCTGGTGGGTTCGTCCAGCAGCATGACTTTGGGGTCCATAGCCAGGGCGCGGGCGATGGAGACGCGCTGCTTCTGGCCGCCGGAAAGCTGAGCCGGGAAAAGGTCGGCCTTGTCGGCCAGGCCGACGCGGTCAAGTTCCGCCCTGGCCCGGGCCAGAGCCGCGGCTTTGGCCAGACCCTTGACCTTGCGGAGGGCGATGGCCACGTTATTTTCGGCGTCCAGGTGGTCGAATAGGTTGAAGTCCTGAAAAATCATGCCGATTTCCTGGCGAAAGGCGCAGATGTTGCGGCGGCCCATTTCGGCGGCCGAACGCCCCTCCAGAAAAACATCGCCCCGGTCGGGCCGATGCAGGTAATGGACGCATTGCAAGAGCGTGCTCTTGCCGCCCCCGGAAGGGCCGATGAGCACCTTGAGTTCCCCTTTGTTCAAGGTCAGGGAAACGTCATCCAAAATCAGTTTGCCGCCCAGGCTTTTAGACAGATTTCTGACCTCCAGGACAGGCTGCGCCGGCGCGTTCATGGTCAGTACCCCGTGGCGTCGCTTTCGCCCAGGCCGGGCGTGCGCACTCTCCGGCGCAGCCGGTCGAGAAGCCGGACGCCTATGGCGGTCAGAAGGTAATATAACAAGCCGGCCAGGACATACAGGAGCAGATAGCGGTGGGTGGCGCTGGCCACGGCTTTGAAGCGCGACATTATTTCGCTGACGCCCACCACGTAGGCGATGGCCGAATCTTTCAGGAGAATGGAGTATTCGTTGGACCAGGCCGGGATGGAAAGGCGCAGCGCCTGCGGCAAAATGACGGCGGCGACGGCCTGGCGGCGGCTCATGCCCAGAGCCAGGGCGGCCCGAAACTGCCCGACGGGGATTGACTGCATGGCCCCTCGAAAAATCTGGGACTGGTAAGCCGCGCTGCACAGGCCCAAAACAGCCACCGCGCTGACGAAAGGGGAAACACGCGGCCGAAGGTTCAGCCGCGCCCCGAAAAGGCGGGCGGCCAGATCGCTGCGAGCGAGGTCGGCCGCCGCCGTTTCCAACAGACCCGCCAGGCCGAAATGAAAAAGAAACATCAGCACCAGAATGGGCACGCCGCGGAAAAACCAGACGTACAGATCGACCAGCCGCCCGGCCCAGGGGGGCCCGTAGACCTGGCCGGAGGCCATGACCGTGCCCATGACCAGGCCGATGAGCATGGCGGCCAGAATCAAAATACAGGTCGTCCCCGCGCCGCCCAGAAGATAGCCGATGGTCGGCCAGGCCTCTGAAAAGCTTGAAAGAAGGCCGGACAAGGAAAAAGACGCGGAGGACATGGTGGTCGCCGGCCTTAATTAAATTTAGTGAACGTCGCCGGGCTTGTATTTTTCGATCAGAACTTGCCAGTAGGGGTCGGCCATCAGCTTGGCCAGACCCTCGTTGACCATTTTCTGGGTCTCGGCGTCCTCTTTTCTGAAGCCTATGGCGAATTGTTCATCGGGAATGCCGGCCGAACCCACAATTTTGACGCCCTGAGCCCGGACGGCTTCCGCGGCCGGGGCGTCGTTCATTACGGCGGCCTCAATGCGGCCGTTGACGACGTCCTGGGCGGCCATGGCGGAGTTGGGATATTCAACCAGCTCGTACTTGCGGCCGTCCCGGCCGTTGGCCTCGGCCATGGCTTCGGCGTCGGAGGTGGCGGACTGGACGCCGATTTTAAAACCGCCGGTCAGGGCTTTTTCCGCGGTCAGGTCGGAATCGCCGGCCGCCACGACCACCTGCCGGATAGTCCAGTAAGGCGGGCTGAAGGCGATCTGTTCGGCTCTCTCGGGGTTCACGGACAAGCCGGAGGCGATCATGTCTATTCTGCCGGTCTTAAGGCTGGTCACGATGCCGCTCCACTCCATAGGCTCATGCTTGACCTGGAAGCCCATCTCTTTGGCGATCCAATCCAGAGCGTCGACGTCGAAACCGGCGGGCTTGCCGTTCTCAATATAGGCGAAAGGCGGGAAGTTGCTGTCGATGCCGTTGATGTAGACTTTCTCTTCGGCCGCCGCCAGGGCCGAAAAGCTCAAAGCCGCGCCTAAGACGAAAAGAAGCGGAACCTTTTTAAACATGCGAAAACCTCCTTGAATAGTATGGATGAGTCGACCGCCGGGGCGGAGGCAAAATTTTATTTTAAACTTCGCCACTATAGCATAGGCCTGGCCCTTTGGCCATAAATAAAGCCGCCGTCAGCGCAATTCCAGACTCGCGGGGCCCAGGCGCAGGCGCGCGCTTTCGATCAGTTCCCGGCAGGGCTTCAACTGTTCGCGCAACTGATATACGGCCACGCCGTCGCCGTCGGCCAGATGCAGACAGGCCCTGGCCGTGCCCGGATAAGTTTGACAGACGCCCTGGAGAAAGGCCAGGATTTCATCCGTCAGCCTTACGCGCGGCAGCTTGAAGTCGATGGTGCGCGTCCGGCGCTCCACCGCGTCGGCCAGAGACATTATTTCCCTGGCGATGATCTTGGCCTGGCCGGAACGTTGTTCGCCCGCCTTGGCCTGGCCGGGACGCTGTTCGCCCGCGTCGACCTGGCCGATGACCAGAACGACGCTCTCCAGCTTCAGAAGCTCGGCCGATTTTTCATAGACGTCCGCCCAGACCAGAAGTTCCGCCGAGCCGCTCAAATCTTCCAGTGTGACATAGGCGAACTTTTTGCCTTTTTTGTCCAACTTCGTCTGCACCCGGGCCACCACCCCGCCGAGGCGCACCTCGGTTTTGTCCGGCTTGCGGCGCGCCTCGTCGGCCGTGGCGCTGGAGACGACGCCCAGCTCCATGTCATAGCGGGCCAGAGGGTGCCCGGTGATGAAGAAGCCCAAAGCCTCCTTTTCGAAAGCCAGACGCACGTTTTCGCGCCAGGGTTCGGCTTTGGGCCAGGCGCGCACCGGGGCCGCGCCTTCGGTTTCGGCCAGCAGGTCGAACATGTTCGACTGGCCGTCCTTCCGGTCTCTCTGGGCCCGCGCGCTGGCTTCAAGAGCCTCGTCTATGGCCATGACCATGACGGCCCGGTCGGCCCCGCCGGATTTGTCGAAAGCCCCGCATTTGATCAGTGATTCGACGACGCGGCGGTTGACCTTTTGGGCGTCGACGCGCTCGCAGAAATCGAACAGGCTGACGAAGGGCCCTTCTTTCCTGGCCTCGACAATGGAATCAATGGCCGCCTGCCCCAGACCCTTGACCGCGCCGAGACCGAAGCGGACGGCGCCGTCGACCACGGTGAATTTGTAGCCGTAGTCGTTGACGTCCGGCGGCAGAACCGAAAGGCCGGCCGCCCGGCTTTCGCCGATCAG